>DASWKY010000059.1:0-2981 GCA_036396395.1 Bacteroidota bacterium
CGGGTTACTGGTATCCGAACTCTCCGATGTCGTATTCGGATCATCCCCAAAAAGGGGGCTGGAAGAGCAGTAGATTCGGAAGGTTAGCCGCTTGCGTTTCTTGGCTATTGTCTCTGGACACCGTACGGTGTGACCCTACGTACGCAGAGAAAACGAGTGCCTGCAAGGGTTTCTTGACAACAAGGAGAGTTTACAAATCCTTTACTTATATGATGCGAAAAAGTACTTGAGTTTGAAGCGGGGGGAAGCTATATTGTAATAGCTATGAAGTTCATCAGACACACATTGTTTTTTAGTTCGCTCCTTCTCGCCACTGTGAGTTTGCTGGCTGATGTCCCCACCTCGGGTCCGGAAGTAAAGCCTAAAGCATTTTCAGACGGACATGTTTCGATCAGTTGGCAGAAAGCTGACGAATCCTTTGTATTACGCTATGAGATTTGGCGCGCAAAGGTAAACGGAGCAGGAGAACCATCACCGGGCGACTTTACCAAAATTGGCGAAGTCGTTCAATTGGCTGGCAACGGTCATTCGTACAGTTTTACAGACGAGAACGCTTTTAAGACGACAGCCGGCGTGTTTGCGTATAAAATCCGCGTGGTTTTTACGGATCAGTCATATTTGGATTCACCCGCAAGCAAAACGATGGTGGTCAGCTCTACCGCGAAGCGCACGTGGGGCAGTATTAAAGCGATGTTTAGATAAATACACGACAATTGAACTTGCATGTTAAAAAGCGATATGAATATCGCTTTTTTTGTTTTAGCTCACGATACCGTCCTACATGAAATTTCCCCCGTTGATTCTCGCTTCAGCCTCTCCGCGTCGAAAGATACTTCTCAAGCAAATCGGTTTGCCGTTTACCGTGAAGCCCAGCCGAATAGAAGAACGAGTGCGGGCGTCGGAGTCTCCCGCGAAGAACGCTCAGCGCATTGCGCTGGAAAAAGCGATGAGTATGCGGGAGTCGGTTGAGAAGGGAATCATTATCGGGGCGGACACGATCGTCGCGCTGGACGGCAGAATGCTCGGCAAGCCGCGCGACCGGCGCGATGCGCGGAGGATGCTTGCGATACTGAGCGGCAGAGAGCACTCAGTGTATACCGGATTTGCGCTGGTAGATGCGCGCTCCGGCAAAAGCATTTCCGCCGTGGAGCGGACGAGAGTTCGGTTTCGGAAACTTGGCATTAAAGAAATAAATCGTTATGTTTCTTCCGGTTCGCCGATGGATAAAGCCGGCGCGTACGGCATTCAGGACGATTTCGGCGCGGTGTTCGTTGAAAAAGTGAACGGATGTTTTTATAATGTGGTTGGGTTTCCTCTACCGAGATTTTACCAAGAGCTTCTCGCATTCATGAAGCGGCTCGGTCACAAGAACAACTTAAGGCAGGCGCGTGGAACGAAAAATTCGAGTTCTAGTCGGTAAGGCGGGATTGGACGGACATGACCGCGGCGCGAAGGTTGTCGCCGCCGCGTTGCGCGACGCCGGTATGGAAGTTATTTACAGCGGGTTGCGTAAGACGCCGGAGATGATCGTGCAGGCGGCGCTCCAGGAAGACGTCGATGCGATCGGTTTAAGCATCCTCAGCGGCGCGCACATGACGTTGTTTCCTCGTGTGTTGCAATTGATGAAAGAACAACAGCTCGACGATGTGCTGTTGTTCGGGGGCGGTATTATTCCGGCGAGTGACATTGCGGAATTGAAGAAGAGGGGGGTCGGAGAAATTTTTACGCCCGGCGCATCGACGAACGATATTGTCGGCTACATCCGTTCGTGGGCGAAAGACCACCGGAAGGATTTACAGCCGGGTTGACCTTATCCAACCTTCCGAAGGTTTGGAACCTTCGGAAGGTTGGATTTAAAAAACATCCCGCTTCGAACGAAATTCGAGCGGGATGTTTTTTTTTGAGAGCCAAAGCATCAGACTTTGGCGACGTTGACAGCCTGCAAGCCTTTTGGTCCTTGCTCTACGTCGAATTCTACAGGTTCACCCTCCTTCAAGGTTTTGTAGCCTTCGCCGGCGATGGATTTATAATGCACGAACACGTCTTCGCCGCTCTCGCGTTTGAGGAAGCCGTACCCTTTTGCATTATTAAACCACTTGACTGTACCTTTTTCCATAAGGTTAGCCCTTTGAAAGATTGATGTCCAACACCAAATTTTTGTCTCTCAAAAAAACAAAAAAAGCCGCACAAACGTGTTACCGTTCTGGCGACTTTCTTGTTCAGCTGTGTTCCATCTTAAAAAGAAACTACGGGTGGAGCGACCCAATTGATGAAACAAAAACGGTGCAGTGAGTTACGTAGCGATTATACAACTCGTTAGAGAAAAAAGCAAGTTCATCTTTTGCGACTGTCTCTCAGATTCTCCAGTCTTTCCGTATGGGCTGTCACTCTTAGGGTTTTTCATTGTCCAGCCAAATGCCGAAGCCGGCACGTTCTTCATCGTCCACTTCCTGCGGCGGAAGTTCTTCGGGTTCAACGCGCCGCCGTTGAATGCGAATGCCTTCGGAAGAAAAGCCGAACAGGTCGTCCACAGAAAATATCCTTTTGAAATCTTCCGGCTCAAAGAAAAGCTCGAATTTTCCAGACGCGTCGTCGATGCGGGAGAGGTAGTAGGCGACATTTTCATCCGGGAAATTCCTATCCCATTCTTCAGCAAGTCTCGCATTATCGAGCAATTTAATGCCCGGTTGGGAACCCGTTATGTAGTACGAGACCGATTGTCCCTGCCGTGCGGGCACGCCAGCCCGTTTGATTACCTCGTACGCCGCCGCCGGCTTCCGTTTTCCTGATGCGATTTCCTGTATGTAGGTTTCGAGAGAGTCCCGGAGTGTTTCCGTTTTACAGAAATCGTAGACGTCGATGTTGTGGTTTCGGATTTCGTTCACGGAGGAGACGTAGAGCCGGTGCAGTTCGTCGATGTTTTCGTGCAATAAACACTCGATGCATTGACGCAGGTACCGCCGGATGGACCGCTCAAGGTT
>DASWKY010000060.1:0-5858 GCA_036396395.1 Bacteroidota bacterium
AATAGGAGCGATAGGGTGTTGCCATTGAACACTAAAATATGAACAATCTGAGGGTAAACTTGAGAATAATTATTGTTTTATTCTTTTCGTTCTTCATTTTATCTGCTTTCATGCTCGTGGGGTGTTACACTCCAACCACAAGTCTCGCACTTGTCCAAAAATCAGGAATTTCCAGCTCATCGTTTCTTTCAACAAAAACTGTATCTTCCACTGCGGAGATTGACCCATTAACAGCCAAATCATTAAGCCGGTACGGGTCATTGATACGCAAGTATTCAGACCGATATGACATGGATTGGCGCTTGGTTTTGGCAGTAATTAAGCAGGAATCGAGATTTCGTCATAATGCAGTGAGTCATAAAGGAGCCTACGGCTTAATGCAGATCATGCCGGTAACGCAGGCTGAATTGACTGGAAAAATCGGTATTGACGAAGCTACGACACCGTGGAATAATATCAGGGCTGGCGTATTTCATTTACGCTCTCTTTATCGCTATTTTGACCAAGCGAACGAACTTGATAGGATTCAGCTCTCCTTAGCGGCATATAATGCCGGCTTGGGACGCATGCGTGATGCCCAGAGCATTGCAGAGTATTTGGGCCACAACCCCAACTCCTGGCGGGACGTGCGGGATGCTTTGCCGCTTCTTTCTAAACACTATTCTACTCTCCACCGGCAAATATGGTCCGAAGGACAGCCGAAAGGCGGTTTCTTCCGAAATTATCGCCAAACGACGGGATATGTTGATAACATCATGCAATTTTATGATGAGTATAAACTCGCGTTAAACTAAGCCTATGCAAACCCGCTTCCATGCGGCTCTTCTCTTCGTTGTATTCTGCTTACCCGATATCGTCTTTGCCCAAGAGGAACTTGGGCTAGATATTCACCTTTTTCGACAGGTGAACAATGCGCAAACTGAACAGGACGGCTTGGTCGAGTGGATTGACCAGTCGTCCTTTCCGTTATTTATTGCCATTCCGGTAGGGGTTCTCCTGTATGGAACTCTCGCAGACGACCGCTCTGTTCTTAATAGTGGGGTCTTAATCGGCGTTTCGCAGTCCGTTACTCTTGGCGCCACTGCGCTTACAAAATTATTTGTGGATAGGGAACGCCCGTTTGAAGTGTTGCAAAACGTGAAGCTCAAGCATCAATCGTCGGCAACAGGGTCATCGTTTCCATCCGGGCACACGTCGCAAGCGTTTGCCGTTGCGACGATGTTAGCGTTTCGAGCACAACCGGCAGTATTTATTCCTGCGCTGTTGTGGGCAACCTTTGTCGGGTATGGACGTATTTATATAGGAGTGCATTATCCGACAGACGTACTTGGCGGTCTTGTGCTTGGGGCGGCTGTCTCTGCTTTCGTGTACTCATACCGGGACGATGTAATTAAAACGAAAGACCGTTTCTTGAATTCTGAACCGGTCAATGCTCAACGGATGAATGCGCCGATAGTAAGTGTACGCATTCCATTTAGTTTGTATTGATTTTTTTCTGATGACGATGGAACCTATCCCAAAACTTTCCCGAGCGCCCGAACTGTACGGCGACTACTGGTTGAATTCCGAGCCGGTCTCCATTAGCGCCTTGCGCGGATATGTGATCCTTCTCGATTTTTGGGATTACAGCTCGGCAGGTTGCGTGCGTTCGCTTCCGTACGTCAATGAATGGCATCGTAAGTATCAAGAGTTCGGTTTGGTCGTCATCGGTGTCCACACGCCGGAGTTCAAATTCGGAAAAAAGCCGGAGCATGTCGCCCGCGCGATACAAGAAATGGGAATATCCTATCCGGTTGTGATGGATAATGAAGGAATTATCTGGACAGCTTTTGCCAACCGCAGTAAACCAGCGCGTTCTTTAATTGATAAGGACGGCTTCGTTCGGTACAGTCATAGCGCAGAAGGAAATCCGGAGGAATTCGAGCGGGCAATTCAAATCCTGTTGATGGATGCAGGAATGCATGGCGAGTTGCCGGCTTTGATGGAGCCGATTCGTGATACTGATAGACACGGAGCAGTGTGCTATCGGCAGAGCGCCGATGTTGCGCTCGGCTACTTACGGGGAACGTTTGGCAATGTGGAAGGCTTCAGCCCGGAATCAACTGTTGAGCATAATGACCCTGGTTTACATTTGCCGGGACGTTTTTACGCCAAGGGAATATGGACTAACGGCCGTGAATGTATGCGCTTTGGCGGTGGAGAAAACGGCTACGTCCTCGCAAACTATGAAGCGATGGAGGTCAATGGGGTACTTCATGGGGAGGGTGGAAAGGCTTGCACGGTCATCGTCGAACAGGACGGACTGATGTTGAACGATGGAAATAAAGGCGAAGATGTGATGTTAGATGAAAAGGGCGTTAGCCTTCTTCGTATTGGTAGCCCGCGGTCATATCATATAGTTCAGAATAAAGAGTTCGGCGGACATACGCTGAAATTGCGCCCCTTGCAAAGTGGGGTGGAGATATACTCGCTGAGCTTTAGCACAGGTGTTATTCCGGAGCTGATTTCAAACAATTAGGGGTATTAACCGTTTGCACTTGCAGTGAGAGTTTTGTATGTTACCAGCGTGGCAATTTGAACCGACAGCTTGCGGCCACGTAAAATAATCGCTAAAGCGTCGCCTTGGAATTGAACCTCTACCCGGCGTCGCGAGCGTCGGGTTTTTTGTTTTCTACGAGTAGAGACAGATGCCCAAATTGTTCCTCGACATACTGAAAGAAAAAATCGTCGTCTACGACGGAGCGACGGGTACGCACCTGCAGGGACAGGACCTGACGCCGGATGATTTCGGCGGCGAGCACCTTGCCGGGTGTAACGAGTATCTTGTCGTCTCGAAGCCTTCGGCTGTCGAGAACGTTCACCGCGATTACCTTGAAGCAGGCTGCGATGTGATTGAAACGAATTCCTTCGGTTCAACGAGCATTGTGCTTGCCGAATATGGAATCGAAGCGAAAGCGTACGAGTTAAACTATAAAGCCGCGCAAATCGCAAAGCGGATGGCGGCGGATTATTCCACGAACGGGAAATTGAGATTTGTCGCCGGTTCGATGGGACCGACGACAAAGCTTCCTTCGCTCGGTCATATTGGCTTCAAACAGATGGCGGATTCCTATTTCGAACAGACGAAAGGGTTAGTGGAAGGCGGCGTTGACCTGTTAAACGTTGAAACATGCCAGGATGTGCTTCAGTCTAAAGCCGCCTTGTATGGTATCTTCGAATACTTTCAATCGGCAAAACGGCGCGTGCCGGTGGTTGTTTCAGTGACCATTGAAACAGCCGGGACGATGCTCCTCGGCACCGAAATCTCAGCCGCACTAACCTCGCTTGAGCCTTATGATATAGACGTGTTCGGACTCAACTGTGCGACCGGACCCAAGGAAATGTCCGACCACGTGCGCGTGCTGTCCGCAAGCAGTCCCTTGCCAATTTTTGTGATGCCCAATGCCGGGCTTCCGGAAAATATCGGCGGTCACGCGCATTATCATCTCAGCCCGGAAGAGCTGGTGCAATTTCTCTCTCATTTTGTCAAAGACTTAGGGGTCAATGTCGTTGGCGGGTGTTGCGGAACGACAAAGGAACACATCCGGCAATTGGTGGAAGCGGTCGGCGGTTTATCGCCGCGCGAACGAAAATACGAATTCACCCCCGGCGCATCCAGTTTGTATCAGACATCGCCATTTGCCATCACGCCGCCTCCTGTGTTTGTCGGCGAACGGACAAACGCGAACGGCAGTAAGCTGTTCCGCGATTTACTCGCCCGCGAGGATTGGGAAGCTATTGTCGCGATGGGGCGCGAGCAAGTCAAAGAGCAAGCACACATGATAGATGTGTGCGTCGCGTACGTCGGGCGCGATGAAGCGAAGGATGTGCGAGAAGTCATACCGCGCTTTAACACGCAGGTGACCGTCCCGTTGGCGATTGATTCAACCGAGCCGCCGGTGATTGAAGAAGCGCTCCAGCGCATCGGCGGCAAGGCGGTTGTGAATTCCATTAACCTTGAGGACGGCGAAGAGCGATTGAGCCGTATCGTAACCCTATGCAGGAAATACGGCGCGGCGGTTATTGCTCTGACGATTGATGAAAAGGGAATGGCAAAGCAAGCCGAACACAAGCTCGCTATCGCCAAACGGATTTACAACCTCGCAGTGACTAAGTATGGCATGAAGCCCCGCGACCTGATTTTTGATACGTTAACATTTACGCTTGGTTCGGGCGACGAAGAATTCCGCCGGGCGGGTATGAATACCATCGAAGGCATCAAACTGATTAAAAGGGAGTTTCCGGAAGTTCATACGTTGCTGGGGGTGAGTAATATTTCGTTCGGACTTTCTCCGGTTGTGCGGAATGTGTTGAACAGCGTTTTTTTACATTACGCGGTCGAAGCCGGGCTTGATATGGCAATCGTGCACGCATCGAAAATCATGCCGCTGTATAAAATAGATGAACGCGGGCGCGAACTGTGCCGCCAACTGATTTTTGACGAGCGGAAGTTTACCGGAGAAGGCGCAGACCGGAAAGTCGTCTTTGACCCGCTGACGGAATTGATGGCGTATTATTCTGACCACAAAGGCGAAGCGAAGAAAAAAGTTTCGGTGCAAGGCGAAACCGTCGAAGTAAAACTGAAAAATCGAATTATCGACGGTGAGCGCGTAGGACTTCACGCGGATTTGGACGACGCGCTCAAAAAATACCCTGCGCTCGACATCATCAATACCATTCTTCTTGACGGGATGAAGGTGGTGGGCGAGTTGTTTGGGTCGGGACAAATGCAATTGCCGTTCGTGTTGCAATCCGCTGAAGTGATGAAAGCCGCCGTCGCGCATCTTGAGCCGCATATGGAAAAAGCGGAAGGGATGCAAAAGGGGACGATGGTGATTGCTACCGTCAAAGGCGACGTGCACGACATCGGAAAAAATCTGGTTGATATTATTCTTACGAACAACGGTTACAAGGTGGTCAATCTCGGTATCAAGTGTCCGATCGAAACCATCCTGCATGCCGCCGAGGAGCACAAGGCGCATGCCATCGGCATGAGCGGCTTGCTGGTGAAATCCACGCTTGTCATGAAGGAAAACCTCGCCGTCATGAACGAGCGAAACATGAGCCTGCCCGTGGTGCTCGGCGGAGCGGCGCTCACGCGCAGATACGTAGAACAGGACCTGCGTTCGGTGTACGGCGGGAATGTCCTCTATGCGAATGATGCGTTCGACGGCCTTTCGCTCATGGAGAAAATTGTTTCGGGTAAACTTGAATCAAAGGCTATCGTTCAGGAACGAACGGCAGAGATAGAAGAAGAGGTTTTAACCGGAGCCGAGGCAAAAATTGCACTTGCCATGTCTGAGAACGTACAGTATCAAAAAGGAAACGGCGCCAACAAGGATGAAGTTGCCGAGCGTGTGATTCCTCAACGCTCGTCCGTCAAAACAGATGTGCCGATTCCCACTCCCCCTTTTTTGGGGGCGAGGATAGCTGAGAATATTGCGCTCGATGAAATGTTCCAATACGTCAATGATATTGCTCTCATTCGCGGGCAATGGCGCGTTGTGCGGGGGAAACAAAGCGAACAGGAATATCAAAAAATTCTTAATGAGCAAATCCACCCGGACTTAGAAAAGCTGAAAATTAAAATCAAGAATGAGAAATTACTTGAGCCTAAGGTCGTCTATGGTTATTTTCCTTGTCAGTCTGCGGGCAATGACCTTATTATCTATAGAACTCCTCAAGATCCGAAATCCGAAATCCGAAATCAGAAATCACTATCGGAATGGGTGCGATTTACATTCCCACGTCAGCAACATCGTCCGTATCTCTGTCTCTCGGATTATTTTGCGCCGGTTGGTTCTGGAAAGGTAGATGTC
>DASWKY010000061.1:0-4642 GCA_036396395.1 Bacteroidota bacterium
AAGTTTTGCTCCGCGCTCTTTGGCAATGTCCATCGCCTTACGTACACCGGAGACAGAACCGGAGATGACAATTTGTCCTGGACTATTGTAATTCGCCGCCTGCACGATGCCGTCCGGATACGCTTTGCAACATACTTCGCCGACAACATCCGGCTCAAGCCCGATCACTGCCGCCATTGTGCCGGGTTGGTCAATCCCCGCTTGTTGCATGAGTTCGCCGCGCAGTCTTACGATACGCAACCCGTCTTCAAACGTCAAAGCGCCGGCATAGACGAGCGCGGAATATTCGCCGAGCGAATGGCCTGCCGCCATGGCGGCTTGCTTGCCTTTGAAAAGATTCGCCAGCACGACGCTATGGAGAAAAATCGCCGGCTGGGTATTTTTTGTCTGCTTCAGTTCTTCCTCGGGACCCTCGAAACACACCTTGCTCAGAGGAAATCCCACAATGTCATTTGCTTTCTCAAAGAGTGCGCGGGCGTCTGTGTTTTGCTCGTACAGGTCCTTGCCCATGCCGACGTACTGCGAACCCTGTCCGGGAAATACGAATGCGGTTATGTTCATTCAACTCTGTTTTTTGTTCCACTCTTGTTACAGCCATTTGTAGTCATCAATCTTAGCCTGCTACTTGATGCATATTATTCGATTATACTTGGCACGAGCTTCAACTCGTGGTTAGAACACATCTCAAACATACGCGTAAGGGGCTAAAGCCCTCAGTTTTTTTCTTTTTATTTCCCCGACCTAAAGGTCGGGGCTATAGCCACGCCCTTCAGGGCGTGGACACGAAATCCAAAAGAAATACAGGGTTTTAACCCTCGTTCTCAAACCGATATTTAATCACGAATTCTTGATATTCTTCAGAGAATGATTTCTTCCGGTGATGTTCTTCTTGTCCTCCGATGTAGACACGGACTTTATCAATCGCTGATTCACTTACTGAAACTGCTATATATTCATCCTGCCATTCAAATTTCTTTGGAGTTAATTTCTCCTCATTCACCCAATGAGAGGATTCCCCCTTCAGCAACTGAGCTACTTTGGCAATCGACTGATCGGCTTTTAGCCCAATGAGAGTATGAACATGATCAACATACCCATTAATGCAATCGAGATAAATTCTCTTTTCTTTCGCATTCGCTGTAATATGTTGAAATATCGTTTCTCGCAATTCTTTCTTTAGAATTGCTTCTCGGTTTTTCGTCGACCAGATGAGGTGAATCCAAATTCTGGTATATGGCATAAAGCACTGTTCTTGTATTACAAACCCATTTGTGAAATGGGCATCGCCCCGAACTAAAGGTCGGGGCTATATCCAAAAAAAAATCGTTTTTTACGGCTTTTCTGGGTTCACCAGCGACCATTTAATGAGCGCGGCGCCCCACGTGTAGCCGGCGCCGAAACTCGAGACGATAATATTCTGCCCACGCTGTAATTTTCCGCATTGCCACCACTCTGAGAGGCACAGGGGAATCGTCGCCGCCGTCGTGTTGCCGTACTTTTCGATATTAATCATCACTTTCGAACGGTCGAGCCCCATGCGGTCGGCGGTCGCGTCGATAATGCGTAAATTCGCCTGATGCGGCACGAGCCACGAAATATCTTCCGGCTTCAGGTTGTTGCGCTTCATAATTTCTTCGGAGACTCCCGCCATGTCGACGATGGCAACTTTGTACACTGTCTTCCCATCTTGCCAGACATAGTGCATGTGCTTGTCAACCGTCTCGTGCGTCGTGGGATTCAAACTGCCGCCGCCCTTCATAAAAAGAAAATCTCCTCCGGAACCGTCGCTATACAATTTGTGGTCTACCATACCGTACGAGGGGTCTTCACTCGGCTCCAGAAGCACCACGCCCGCTCCGTCGCCAAACAAAATGCACGTGTTGCGGTCGGTGTAATCGACGATACTGCTCATTTTATCCGCGCCGACGACGAGGACTTTGGAGTATGCGCCGCTTTCGATAAACTGCGCGCCCGTCACCAGTGCGAAGACGAATCCGGAACACGCTGCGGAAAGGTCGAACCCCCATGCATTGCGCGCGCCGATTTTTTCCTGTATGATACACGCCGTCGCGGGAAAGAGCATGTCCGGAGTGACGGAAGCGACGATGATCAATTCAATTTCCGATGCGTCTATCTTGCGGTGTGACAGCGCCATTTCAATCGCCTTCACACACATATCGGACGTGGGACCCCAGTCCATTATCCGCCGCTCCTTGATACCCGTGCGCGATTGGATCCACTCATCGTTGGTATCTACCAACTTTTCCAATTCTTGGTTCGTGAGGATTTTTTCCGGGACGTAATGTCCTACCGCAGTAATTGTTGCCGTTCGTTTTTTCATTGTCAAGTGATTTCTAGACAGCCTGATAGACCGGTTTAGCTGGTTGGTGAAGGGGAGCATTCGCCAGCGCATCCTCGATATGCTTGTTGAGCTGAATCTTTGCTATTTCCGCCGCCTTCAGGATCATGTTCTTGATGCCCTTCGACGTTGAGCTTCCGTGCCCGATGATGGAAACCCCGTTCACGCCGAGCACCGGCACCCCGCCGTGCTCGTTCGGGTCCATATCGCCGAGCGCGGATTTGAGCGACGATTTCGCAAGCCCGACGATGATTTTCTTCATGACACTTTGCTCCGCCAGCCGCATTAAGCGGCTCTTGAGGAATACCGGCACGCTTTCGCCGAATTTCAACACGATATTGCCGACAAACCCATCGCACACAACAACATCGGCTGTGGATTTCAAAATATCCCGCCCTTCCACATTACCGATAAAATTGAGCTTGCTCGCTTCAAACAATTTTCTGGCTTCGAGAACGACTTCATTGCCCTTGGATTTCTCCTCGCCAACATTCAGCAGAGCGACAGTCGGGCGGTCTTTCCGGAACATCTTGCTGAAATAAATACTGCCCATCACGCCGAATTCATACAGATGTTGCGGGCGGCAATCAACGTTCGTACCCGCATCAACGAGCAAACAGACGCCCGTCGCCGAAGGAAAGAATGTGCCGATCGTGGGCCTGCTGACGCCGCGCACGCGTCCTAAGATTAGCGTCGAGGCGGAGAGTACGGCTCCGGTGTTGCCCGCGCTGATGAACGCTTCGGCTTTCCCTTCCTGATGCAGTCGCATACCGACGGCTAACGATGAATCGCGCTTTTGTTTCAGCGCGGCGGTGGGTGAATCGTCCATCGTGATCACTTCTGTCGCGTTCACGACCGAGAAACGCAAGCCTTCCGTCCGGTGTTTCTTCAGTTCCTCGAGGATGGCTTCTTCCCTGCCGACGAGGATGACCTCGAATTCGTTGTGCGCGGCGCGGAGAGCCTGTACCATGCCGTCCACTTCGCGGGCGGGAGCACTATCGCCCCCCATCGCGTCGACAACGATCCGTAGTTGTTGTTGAGAGTTCATCCGTTGAGAGTATGTCGAAAACCGGGTTTCCTTCCGTCACAATTATCTACAGCACAAGCCCAAGTACGCGAGGACACAGAAAAGAACAGCGTGCGTCAGCTTTGTTTCGGGACGAACATGGACCGCCCGTTGTAGTAGCCGCAGTTCGGGCATGCGCGATGCAGTAATTTCTGCTCGTGGCATTGCGGACACTCGCCAACGGAGGGAGCGGTAGCTTTGTAATGGGTGCGGCGTTTTCTGCCGCGTGTTTTTGAGTGGCGTCGTTTCGGATTTGGCATACTACCCTTCCTTGTTCGAGAGACTTGCGACGTACGTTCAACGTGCGTCGCAACTGTTCATTAGTTTTTTGGAATCTGTTTCAACACTTCCCACCGCGGGTCGAGTTCCTCCGTGCGGCAGTTGCACGTTGTTTTGTTCTTGTTCACGCCGCAGGTCGCGCATAACCCCGCGCAGTCGTCACGGCAGAGTATCTTGTACGGCAATGCGAGCAGGGCATACTGGCGCACGTCTTCCCCGAGGTCGACCGTGTTCGTATCGGGTGTGATGACTTGGATTTCTTCGGAGCCTTGCACATGCCCCTGCGCGTCTCCGTCCATCACATACACCACCGAGTAGCCGCTTGCGATTTCCCGCTCAAATTCATCCAGGCACCGGTCGCAAGTAAACTTGCCGACTGTCGAGAACTGCACGCGGGCATACAACTGCCTGGTATTCTTTTCAAGGGCTACTTCGACCCGAACGTTTCTGTCGAATCGCTCGTCCAAGCCCACCCCAGCCGGGGATACCTCCAACGACCGCTGGTGACTGCCTAAGGACAATTTCGATATATTCAGAACGAGTTCGCTCACGTTCGTGGCACCCCCCAAGTCTGTTCGCGTTCTCGCTTCACATGCCTGTTGTTCTAAAAACGGAAAAAGGGCAAACAATTGGGCTGTAAAAAGCCAATTTTTGCCCGAAAAACTGCTAAAAGATACGGAGAAAGGGAGAGAGAGTCAATAAGAATTAATCAGCCCCGAAATCAGGGCTTCCAAATGCGGATTGCAGAGTGCGGATAGCTGAGAACTGAGAACTGTTTATTGATAGACTTTTCGCGGAAAAAACAATAGATTGGCAGGGACTTAACTATAAGACACTAACCGATACCACCATGACCGAACTTACTTGGGATGGTAAATACAAAGACGGTAAGAAAGTCGCGCCCGTAAGGATTGCGCTTCCGTTTCAAACCATTGAGA
>DASWKY010000062.1:0-1950 GCA_036396395.1 Bacteroidota bacterium
CGTCCGCAAGGCGGTATTGCGAACGGATAAACGCGCGGAGGTATTCAATATTATGCGGGTCAGACCGGGGCAGAATGTCGTTCGTAGGCCTGCCGATCAGTTCTTGCGGACTTGAAAAACCGTACATCTCCGCCATAGCGAGGTTGCATTCAGTGTGAAACCCATTCTTGTAGATGTACTCGATTTGTTCATCCTCGGTAAGGCTGACCGGCATCGGTTTACGGAATTCGAACCGGTAGATGCCTTCCGTGCTTTGTGAAATAAAAGCGCGGTAGCGCTCGTCGCTCTGGCGTACAGCTTCTTCGATTCGCTTCTGTTCGGAAATATCACTAATAACGCCGATGACCCCAATGACCTTTCCTTGTGCGTTGCGGTGGGGGACATAGTTGCTCATGACCCAAGCACTTTTTCCTGTCTTTGGGAGGTAGAGATATGTATCGTCCGATTTTGTCGTTTCTCCGGCTATCGAACGAAGCAGTAATTCGTAGAGTCCCTGCTCCTTGAAATGCGGGAAGACATCCAAAACACTCTGTCCGAGGGCTTCTTGCGCCGTGATGCCGGTGAGTTGTTCCATGAACGTATTCCATACTACGTGTCGAAATTCGCTGTCATAGACCACGATGCCTTGTCCCGCCGTTGAGACGATTTGCTCGTTAAAATGTAGTGCATCGCGCAACGCAATTTCAGCTTTCTTTCTATCGGAAATATTCCTGATAACGGTTTGCACTGCCGGTTTCCCGTTGTACGTGATCGGGATGGATGCGACTTCAACATCAATAACGGCATTATCGAGGCGCACAAATTTTTCCTCGATGACTGGCGCGGCTTTTCCTTCCTTCGACATGCGCGCCAGCCGTTTTGTCACAATGTCATGGAAATCCGGGTGGACAACACTTAGCACCGGTTTGCCGATGAGTTCAGCGGCACCCCGCGCGCCCATTAATGTTGCGGCGGCTGTATTGGCGAAAACAATTTTTCCTTCACTATGAACAGCGATAGCTTCGGGAGAAAATTCAACAAGAAGCCTGTAACGCTCTTCGCTTTCGCGCAATGCGGCTTCGCTTTTTTTCTTCTGCGTGATATTGTGGGAGTTCAGCCGGTTGGCAAATTGGTCGGAGTGCGGCGGTTGTTTCGGCGCGGGGGACGGTTTGGTGCGTTTACGAGGTTTGCTCTGAGTTCGTTTGGGCATACGAGAACAGATAGTCGGCAACGGGTATATGAAGTACGATTCTTACGGCTAACCTATCCCTGCTACCAAGCATCATGCCTCAAAGCGGAATTTTGCGCAGAGCATATTAGATGTTACGCAGAAGTGGTTTAAGACCTCGCGTAGTTCTGACTCGTGAACAACTGCTCGCCCCCCAGGCATTACTTCGATGCATTAATGTGTGATTATTTTCAAACTTTCGCAAGCAAAGAAAGTCAGAAACGTACGGAAGTGCTAACGCGACGTCATCCGTTTGCGGCGGTTCCGAAGGTAGTCGACAAAGATGAATTCGCCCAAATTATTGAGCGAGGAATAATACGCCCGTCCCTGGTTCGCCTTGGTAAATTCTTCTACAAAGTTAATCAAGTAGGGGTCTTGGGCGACCATGAACGTGCTGACGACAATCTGTTCCCGGCGGCATTGGACGGCTTCGTCCAAAGTCTTGTTCACGATACGGGGGTCGAGACCGAATGAATTTTTGTAGAGCCGCCCGGCGTCGTCGAACACCGCCGATGGCTTCCCGTCGGTGACCATGAAAATTTGTTTGTTCACGTTGCCGCGGCGGCGCAAGAGGCTTCGGGCAAGTTGAAGCCCAGCCCGCGTATTGGTGTGGTAGGGACCGACGTTGAGGAACGGCAATTCACTCATACTGACCACCTTTGCGTCATCCCCGAAGACGACGAGTGAAAGAAAATCTTTCGGAAACTTGATGCTGATCAATTCTGAGAGAGCGAGCGCGACTT
>DASWKY010000063.1:0-10728 GCA_036396395.1 Bacteroidota bacterium
CCGAACAATCGAAATTGTGCTGTTTGCCTCGCTCGTCGGCCATGCAGTGAGCGGCGTAATCGTATGGCTGGAAAACCGCCGCGCACGTCCGGAGAAGTATAAAGAATACCGTCTCAGCGATACGACCGAACTTGCCTCACGCATGACAATGCTAAGCGGAAGTGTGTTGTTTTTCTTTTTGGTGGTGCATTTGGGCAGTTTTTTCTGGCCTCTCAGGATTACTGGTGACGAGCACAGCGCGTATGTATTAGTCCAGCAGAAATTTTCCAACCCGTGGTTCTCGGCATTTTACGTGCTCGCAATAGTGCTCATGGCGTATCATCTCCGGCACGGGTTCCAGTCCGCGTTCCAGACGTTAGGCTTGCGGGGCAAAGGCCACGACCGCATTCTGAACGCGATTGCGTTCGTCTTTTGGTTTGTGATTCCGCTCGGGTTTGCTTCCATACCCGTGTACTTTTATTTTTTCCGTCGTTTGGCTGAATCGTCGTTTACCGTAGGAATGTTGTAACATGAACCTTCATTCGAAAATACCCGATGGCCCGGTCGAGAAGAAGTGGGATAACCACCGCTTCAACCTGAAACTCGTGAACCCTGCCAACAAGCGGAAGTACACCATTATTGTGGTCGGGACGGGATTGGCAGGAGCCTCCGCCGCGGCAAGCTTGGGCGAGTTAGGCTACAACGTGCTCACGTTTTCCTATCACGAGTCGCCGCGCCGCGCGCACAGCATCGCCGCGCAGGGCGGCATCAACGCGCCGAAAAATTATTCGAACGACGGCGACAGCATTTGGCGGCTGTTCTACGATACAGTGAAGGGCGGCGACTACCGCGCTCGCGAAGCGAATGTATACCGCCTCGCGCAGGTGAGCGGCAGTATTATCGACCAGTGCGTTGCGCAGGGCGTGCCGTTTGCACGCGATTACGCCGGCTATCTGGATAACCGTTCCTTCGGCGGTGCGCAGGTCTCGCGCACCTTCTATGCACGCGGGCAAACCGGGCAACAGTTGCTTCTAGGCGCTTATTCAGCGCTCTGCCGCCAAATGGATTTAGGCAGTGTGAAATTCTTCGCCCGCCGTGAAGTGTTAGATGTCGTGGTTGTTGACGGGCAAGCACGCGGCATCGTTTGCCGCAATCTTGTGACTGGCGCAATCGAGCCGTACATCGGCGACGCGGTTGTACTGGCAACCGGTGGCTATGGAAACGTATTTTATCTCTCGACAAACGCCAAGGCAAGCAATGCGACCGCCATTTGGCGTGCGTACAAACGCGGAGCGGCATTCGGCAACCCGTGCTATACGCAAATTCACCCGACGTGCATTCCCCAGGCAGGGGAGTTTCAGTCAAAGCTCACGCTCATGAGCGAAAGTCTCCGCAACGATGGTCGTATTTGGGTGCCTAAGAAAAAAGGCGATACGCGTAAGCCGGAAGATATTCCGGAGAGCGAGAGAGATTACTATCTCGAAAGAACATACCCCGCGTTCGGCAATCTTGTTCCGCGCGACGTTGCCTCGCGCGCCGCGAAGCGCATGTGCGACGACGGCCTCGGCGTCGGCTCGACGGGCAGGGCAGTGTATCTGGACTTCGCTGAGGCAATCAAGCGGCTCGGCAAAAATGTCATCGAAGAGCGCTACAGCAATTTGTTCGATATGTATCACGAGATTTCGGGCGAAGACCCCTATCGCACGCCGATGCGCATCTATCCCGCAGTTCACTATGCGATGGGCGGATTATGGGTAGATTATAACCTGATGAGTTCGATTCCCGGCATGTATGTTATCGGCGAGGCGAATTTTTCAGACCACGGAGCGAACCGCCTCGGCGCCAGCGCGCTGATGCAGGGCTTGGCGGACGGCTATTTCGTCCTGCCGTATACGATCGGCGACTATCTTGCTACCACGAAGTTTAAGCAAGTCTCTACGGATGACGCGCCGTTTAAGGATACCCAGCGCGGGGTGGATGAGACTGTGAAAAAAATGATTTCAATCAACGGAAAGAAAACAGCGGAAGAATTCCACCGTGAGTTGGGAAAAATCATGTGGGATAATGTCGGGATGGGGCGCAACAAAGCAGGCCTGCAGAAGGCGCTTGCAGAAATCCCGAAACTGCGCGAAGAATTCTGGAGCAATCTAAAAATTGTGGGCAGTGCAAGCGAGCTGAATATGGAACTGGAAAAAGCGGGCCGCGTCGCCGATTTCCTGGAGCTTGGCGAACTGTTGGCGTACGACGCGCTTCACCGCGAGGAATCCTGCGGCGGGCATTTCCGCGAAGAACATCAAACAGAGGAAGGCGAAGCCAAGCGCAACGACGAGCAGTTTAGTTACGTTGCGGCTTGGGAATACGCCGGCGCGGGCAAAACGCCGATTCTCAATAAAGAACCGCTGACGTTTGAACATGTAAAACCATCACAGCGAAGCTACAAATAATTTTTCCTTGTCCCATGAACTTCACACTTAAAATCTGGCGGCAGAAAAATCAGAATGCGAAAGGCCGGTTCGTTGATTACCCGGTGAAGGACATCTCGCCCGACGCATCATTCTTGGAAATGCTCGACGTGCTGAACATCGACCTGACCCAAAAAGGCGAGGAGGCTGTGGCGTTCGACCATGATTGCCGCGAAGGAATCTGCGGAAGTTGTGGTATCATGATCAATGGGCGAGCGCACGGTCCGGGACATGGCGCGGCGACGTGCGAATTACGCATGCGTTCCTTTAAGGACGGTGATGCGATTGTCGCAGAGCCGTGGCGCGCAAAGCCCTTCCCGGTGCTCAAGGATTTGGTAGTTGACCGTTCGTCGTTTGACCGCATCATGGTCGCGGGCGGATACATCTCGGCAAAGACTGGCGGCATTCCGGACGGGAACGCTATTCTCATCCCCAAACCCGTTGCAGACGAAGCGATGGACGCAGCGGCGTGTATCGGGTGCGGCGCGTGTGTTGCCGCGTGCCCGAACTCCTCTGCGATGCTATTCGTTGCGGCGAAAGTCTCGCACCTCGCGCTCCTCCCGCAGGGACAGCCGGAGCGCAAACGACGCGTGGAGCGCATGGTGTCACAAATGGACGCGGAGGGGTTCGGCAACTGCTCGAACAACTACGCGTGCGAAGCGGAATGCCCGAAAGAAATTTCCGTTTCCAATATTGCGCGCATGAACAGGGAGTTTATTCTTTCGAAAATTACATAGTACAGACTCCAGAAGTTTTTTGAAATGTCGGGAGTATTAATGAATAAGGTGTTGCAAAAAGGCGACGGGGAGGTCGCCTTTTTTGTTTCAGCCCCGTGTGCCTTGATATAGCCTCGAATTTTGGCTACCTTTCTGTATTATGCGACCTTCGATATTCGCCTTCTTAACACTCCTATTATTGAATTCTGCGGGATTTTCTCAGGATACGAAAGAGAACGCCGACTTCAAGCTCGCCGTCAATCTCTATAATGACAAGCTGTACGACCTAGCGCTTGAGCAATTCCAGCAATTTATTGCCCGCTATCCCAACTCTCAGCAAATAGTCGAGGCGAAGTTTCATCTCGGCTTAGCCCAAACGAAACTGGGCAAACACGAAGAAGCCCGGTTTACGTTCCAGAATTTTGCTTTGAGCTATCCCGATAATCCCCGCGCGCCGGAAGCATGGTGGAATGTCGCCGAAGCGTTCGTCGCCCAGAATAATTATCGAGAAGCGGCAGTATCGTACGAGCGTATTAAAGTGTTTCATCCCAAAAGCAAACTAGCAGCATCGGGGCTGTTGCATGCGAGCCGGTATTATGATGTCGCGGGGGACAAAACCAATTCTGAAAAAATGCTTCGTGCTCTCGTGCAGGATTATCCCGCCGCAGACGAGGTTCTCGCGGCGCGTATGAAGTTGGCGGAAATGTCACTCGTAGCGGGTCAATACGATGCGGCGCGGTCGGAGTCTCAGCGTGTCGTCAGCGCATCCAAAGATGCCGAGCAAAAAGCGCGCGCACAACTTATTCTTGTGAAGGCGCTCGCGGGACTTTCCCTGTATCCGGATGCGGAAAAGACGCTGGAAGAAATTATCAAGAATCCGCGGCTCGCGGTATACCACGATGCGCTTTTCACAAAAGGCAAATTAAAACAGCAGTCTGGGAATCGGGACGAAGCGGTTGCCGCGTGGCGCACCATTGCCGGGGACTCTTTACGCTCTCCCGCGCCGTTACGCCAAATGGCTTTGCTCGCAATCGGGAAGAGTTTCGCAACTGTCCATGCCTACAATCAGGCGCTTCCGTATTTTGAACGCGCCGTAGCTGTCGGCGCCGAACATTCAGGCGAAGCGTTGTATAAAGCCGCGATTGCCGCCGAGAAAGCACAACAAGTGAAAAAAGCCGGCGAGTACTATTTGCAAGCTTTTCAAACTGCGCCGGAAGCTGTCAGCAAAAACTCGCTTCTCGTCGGAGCCTTTAAGGGGTCGGCGTTTCTCCAGAATTATGCGGAAGCCGTACGGCTCGCATCGCAGTACGGGGCAGAGTTTCCCAACGACCCCGTGACACCGCGCGTGATGTATGAAGCGGCTCGTATCGCCCAAGTACAGTTGAAAGATTCGCGGCTGGCTCTTGAAGTATACCGGGATATTGTTGCAGAATTCCCTGCAAGCGAAGCAGCGGATGATGCGCAGTTCGGCGTCGGAATCGCGCTGGCGCAGTCGGGAAGTACAGAAGAAGCTTTACTGGTATTCGAAAGCTTTGAAGAACGGTTCCCAAGCAGTGAGTTGGCGCTCAACGCGTACGATGAAGCTCAACGCATCAAGCTTTTTACGCTCAAGAGCCGTGAGTCGGGAATCGAGAAGCTCGCGCTGCTCATAGGCGATGTGATCGCGCAGAAATCGAAAGGCGACTTATCGTTCCGGCTGGCGGAAATTTATTTCCACGACCTGAAGGAATACGACCACGCCGCTGAGCACTTTACCCTTGCCTTAGAGGCTGATATAGAAGCTTCTAAAAGGACTGCCGCACGGTATTATCTTGCGCGGGCGCATGAAGTGACGGCATGGAAAGCCGCATTGGAAAAAAAGGAAAATGAGTTTGATGTGTCAGAAGCCATAAAGAATTACGACTTGCTTCTACAGGATTTTCCGTTGAATGAATTTCGAGACGATGCGGTCGTCTCACTCTTTACCCTCCGGCTTCAAACGGCTAAGAGTATAACAGATGTTCGAACACTACACGAAGATTTTTCTCGTGATTATCCAACATTAGAAGGCAGGGAGAAGGTACTGCTTCGCATCGGCGATACCTATCGAAAGCTCGAAGGGGAAGTTGACGCTATAGCCGCTTATCGCTCCGTGCTGGAGTCTCAGAAAACTTCCGAGACTCCTGAGGCGATGTTCCAGCTTGCCTCCGTTCTGCGGGAAACAGGGAAGGAAGATTCTTCCTACGCATTATTGCGGAGTTTCATTGCGACCTACACCGGGCATCGCAGGAGTGCAGAAGCGGCATGGATGGTTGGCCAAGCGGCGGTGAAGCGCGGTGAACTTCAAATCGCGCTCCGTGCGTACGACATCATCGAGCGATTGTATTCATACACATCGTTTGCAAGCCGCATCACGCTTGCGCGTGCCGAAGCGTACTTTGCCGCGAACGATGTGCCGAACGCGCTCGCAAATTATCAACGGTATCTCGCGGAAGTGGAAGCCGACCGGTACATGTTGCCTGAAGTGACTCAGGTTGTGCTGTATAACGTGGCGCAATGTTACCAGCGCGCGGGGAACCGGAGCGAAGCGAAAAAATTCTATACCGCCGCGCTGGCGCAGAATTCCGCGTTGCCTGAGGCCGGCGACATCTACTTTGCGCTTGCGGCTCTTGCACAAGAGGAACGCAATGTGGAACTCGCTGCGCAGTATCTCCAGCAAGCCGGACGCATTGCGGGTAGCAGTGGCGACCAGCGCTTGCGCGCCGCGCTCGAAGCGGCGGATTTATTATTTCGCGGCGAAGTGTACAACGAGGCAGTTGCCCGGTACAACGACGTCCTCAAAGAAACAACATCCGACACTCTCAAGCAGTACGCGCAGTCCCGGATTGCGGTGAGCTATTTCCGCATGAATAATGCGGAAGAAGCGAATAAGCACGTCGCAAGTTTTGTGAAAGCGTATCCCAAGGCACGCAACGAGACGGCGGAGTTTGAATTCGAGCGCGGGCGCTCTCTCTTGCGGCGAGACGCGTTCGACCAGGCAAAAGTTGCTCTGGAAAATCTGATAAAAAAATACGATGACACGCCCATCGTTATCGATGCGCAGTACTGGCTCGGCAGGGTGGTCGAAGCGGTCGGCAGGACGCAGGAAGCGCTTAAAACATATGAAACGATTATCACGCGCTACCCGAACCATCCCATTACGCCGCGCGCGCGGTTAAGTCTGGGCAACATTTATTATAACGCTGAGCAATGGGATTCTGCCGTTCAGCAGTTTCGCGCCATTCTCGATAACGAGCAGGCTTCGCCAGACCTTGTGCCGTTTGCAATGAACAATCTGATCCTCGCCTACAAAGAGCTGTCGTTGTACGATGGCGCGCTTGAGTTAACGCGCAAGTTCATCGAGCGTTTTCCGAACGACCCCGGACTGCTCGGCAAGCGCATCGATATGGGCGTGTTATATCAAAAACTCGGCTACTACGACCAGTCGGTATTTCACCTACAAAGCCTGCTCGAGAACGCGGACGCCGATACAGAGGCAGAATTGCGGTATTATATCGGCGAGGCGTTCTATTACAAAGGCGATTACCAGCAAGCGATTTTGGAGTTCCTGAAAGTTCCGTATCTTGTCACACGCCGGACGAATATCGACTGGGTGGCGACGTCGTTCTATATGGCGGGACAATCGTACGAAAAAATGTCAAAATTCGACCAGGCAATCTCAATGTACCAGCAGATTCTCGAACGCCCGAATATCGACGCGCAGTTTAAGACGGCGGCGCAAAAGGAAATCGACCGCGTGAACGCGCTGGTCCGGTCACAGCGGTAACACTCTCGACAACCATGGGTTATATTTTCGAATCGGAAATAGAACGTATTCTCCACTCCGTTCGTGCGCGCACGATCGGGGAATCGGAGACAATTACGCTCGGCGAGGTGCTTGCGTCGAACGTCCACGCGGGCATTAAGGCGTATTTCCGGGCGGAGGTGCGCAAGCTCCTACAGAAAGAACGCGAGAAGGAAGTACGCTCCAAGAAATTTCCTTATGCGGTGCCTGAAGTGATGCGCTTGCAAGAGCAGATGGATGTACTGTTGTTGCATTATTATGAATTCGACCAGAAAGATTTCGACTCCCTGCTCGATGAAGCAGTGCATTTTCAGTTCAATTACCTCTGCAGGCCCCAATTCACGCTGATGAATTTCCTGTTCGAGAACCGCCGCAAAGTGCAAGCCGCTGAGGTCGAGCAGAAACTCAACTACTGCGTGGAGTACGGCTACTTCCGGGAAATTATCCACCGCTACATCACCGAGAACGGTTTAGCGAAAATCGCGTACGAGGAATTCGAATCGTTGCTGGACAAAATCGACCGGGAGATTCTCAGCCGCCATACAAGCTGGGAGCTTGCGCGGATGCTGAAAGCGCTTTTTTCTTTTGTCGATGCCGGTCTGCCGGATTCTCATAAGAAAGACGGCGAGCCGGCGCTTCCGATCAACGCGGCAGTGGTGTTCTTTGAGGATAAGAAGCAGACAGAGATTCAAGAACGGCTTGAACGTGAGCGCGACAAAAACGGCATAGACGAAATTTCAATGCAGGAGCTGGCGAACATCATCGAGCGCGTCCGCACCGGTAACGATGAAGCGCAGGCGGCTCAGCCGGAAAAGCCCGTCCGCAAACAGGCGCGTGTTACGCTCGCGCCGGCGAGCGAATCTCCTCAGGAACAAACAGCGTCCGTTCAGCCCTTGCCACAGACAATAAAACAGCCGCTTCCATTCCAGACATTAGACCCGGCGGATATGTTTCAGCCCGCCTCACGGGAGGAAGTGCCGGAGTCACGGCTTGAAGCAGAGCCGGATGAACCAACAGAGCAAACCGGCTCGCACGAGGAGGAATTTCCGGAAACAGGCATTCACACACATTTCTCGCGCGCCGAGCAGAAGGCATTCATAAAGAAAATATTTCACAAAGACGACGTTTCATTCCGGGAAGCGATGGATACTTTGAATATTGTTTCCACATGGGATGAGGCGTCCCAGTACCTCGACCAGTTATTCATCGTGACGGGCATCGACCCTTTTTCCAAAGAGGCGATAGAGTTCACCGATAAAATCTACGCATGGTTTCATCCCGGCGAACAGAAGTCCGCGTAATTCTCACACCAATTCGTAAGCCTTTCTCGTGCAATTTATTGATGAAGCAAAAATTTCGGTTACCGCCGGCAACGGCGGAAACGGAGCTGTCAGTTTCCGCAGGGAGAAGTACGTCCCTAAAGGCGGACCGGACGGCGGTAACGGCGGCAACGGGGGCAGTGTGATCGTGCGCGCAGAGAAGCAGTTGAATACCCTGCTCGATTTCCGCTACAAGCGCAGTTATACGGCAGAGCATGGTGAAAAGGGCAGGGCGAAAAATCAGGACGGCAAGTGGGGTGAGCATACGGTGTTGAGAGTTCCGTGCGGCACGTTGCTCAAGGACGCTGACACTGATGAAGTCATTGCCGACCTCGTGAAGCATGGCGATGAAATTGTCGTCGCCAAGGGCGGAAAAGGCGGGCGCGGCAATACGCGTTTTGCCACCTCCACTAATCAGGCGCCGCGTACGGCAGAGCAAGGCACAAGGGGTGAAGGGCGTGAATTAGCGTTGGAGCTAAAACTACTTGCGGATGTCGGGCTGGTTGGATTTCCGAACGCGGGAAAATCCACGCTGATATCCGTTATCTCCGCCGCAAAGCCAAAAATTGCCGATTATCCGTTTACGACCCTTGTGCCGAATTTAGGCATTGTCTATTATGCGGAAGGAAAGAGTTTCACGGTTGCGGATATTCCGGGGCTTATCGAAGGCGCGCATCACGGGAAGGGGCTAGGCATTCAATTCCTGCGTCATATCGAGCGGACGAAGGTTTTATTGTTCCTTATCGAGGCGACCAGTGAAAACCCGAAGGAAGAATACAAAACCCTCTCGCATGAACTCAAGGAATATAATCCGACGCTTGCTAAAAAACCGCGGCTTGTCGCGATGACGAAAACCGATTTGCTTGACGCGAAAGCGGTTAAAAAAATAAAGTCGCTCAAGTTTGAAAAGGGCGTCTCCGTGATACCGATTTCCGCCGTCACGAATAATAATATCGCCGAGTTGCTGAAGATAGTGTGGAAGAAGCTGTAGCGGAATTTTTCTTTGCATCTTGTCGTTTACTATAACGTATGACTACACGCAGAAAATTCTTAGGAGCACTCGGCGTGGGCTTGCTTGCGCCGAGCACGGTGTTGGCGCAAGACCCGAAATCCAGAACTTCGCGCTGGTTAGGGTTTCTCGCCGACCATGATATGGCTGAAGCGCCGTTTCGACCAGAGCCGAACTTGTGGGATAATTCGACTATCACCGCCGCGTGGATAGGCCACGCAACGGTGCTCATCAATTTTTTCGGGACGAGGATTATCACCGACCCGGTGTTTTCTGAACGCGTGGGAGTCAACCTGCTCGGGCTTACCACGGTAGGACCCAAGCGTCTGTATGCTCCGGCATTACGCGTAGATGAACTGCCGCCCATCGATATTATTCTGCTTTCGCACGGACACATGGATCATTTGGATATTCCGTCCCTTGAGCAATTTGACGGCGATATTTCCGTTGTGATGGCGAAAAATACCACCGACATTCTCGAAAACACTCCCCGCAAAACAGTCGTGGAGTTAGACTGGGGCGAGAAAGCTACCGTGCACGGCGTAGAAATCGAAGCGATTGAAGTTCAGCATTTCGGCTGGCGGTTTCCGTGGGAAGACGACCGCTCGAAAGGGTTCTGGCATGGCAGAAGTTACAACGCCTACTTGCTTTCGAAGAACGGGCGCCATATCGTTTTCGGCGGCGATACGGCGTATCATGAATATTTCCGGCACATCGGCGAGCGGAACCTTACCGTTGAGCTTGCCATAATGCCCATCGGCACGTACGAGCCGTGGCTTCGCAACCATTGCAATCCGGAACAAGCGGTCGAGATGTCCAGGCACATGAATGCGAAAGCCATCCTGCCGATCCACTGGAATACGTTCGTCATGAGCGATGAGCCGGTGGAAGAGCCGCTTGAGCGTTTCAAAACCGCGCTGGCTTCCCAACCAGAACGCATTGCTTTAGAAGCGATAGGACAAACGTGGGTGATGGAAGGGGGAAAAGTATAGTATTTGACGCAGGTTGACTTCGAAGATTGAAAAGGTTATTATTCTACAAGGATAGAGAATTATTCATATGGTAAAAAAACAAGATATTGTAGTGGTTAGCCCCGATATTTTAGGGGGAACACCAGTTTTTTCCGGCACTCGAGTTCCGATTCAAAGCCTTTTTGATTTTATCGAATCGGGTGAAACTATTGACGAATTTTTGGAGAATTTTCCCACTGTTCGTCGAGAACAAGTGATCATGCTTCTTGAAACTGCGCGAGAATACGTCGCTCCTCATTCTTCAGGCCATGAAACTGTTGCTCGATGAAAACATCCCGCAAAAGGCTAACGCTCGTTTTCAAGGGCACGAGGTGTTCACCGTTGAACAGATGGGATGGAAAGGGAAGGAAAACGGCGAGTTGTTGAAGCTTATGGTACAAGAGGGATTC
>DASWKY010000064.1:0-4605 GCA_036396395.1 Bacteroidota bacterium
GGTAGATCGGATCCTTTTCAAAGTACGAGAGAATGTCATGCATCCAGCCCATGTTCCATTTCAAATCGAAACCAAGCCCGCCTTCGTAGCCGGGTCTTGTGACAGAGGGCCACGCGGTCGATTCCTCCGCGATAGTCAACACGTCGGGGTGGTACTTATGTAAGACCGCGTTCACATGACGAACAAAATCTATCGCTTCGAGATTCTCCCTGCCGCCGAATTTATTCGGCACCCACTCGCCTTCCTTGCGCGAGTAGTCGCGATACAGCATCGAGGCGACGGCGTCCATCCGCAAGCCGTCGAGGTGGTATTTCTCGATCCAGAAGAGCGCGTTGGCAGTCAGGAAGTTTTTTACTTCTCGTCGTCCATAGTTGAAGATATAACTTCCCCAATCGGGATGTTCGCGCATCTGCGGGTCGCTGTGTTCGTACATATGCGTGCCGTCGAACTCGCCGAGCGCGTGCGGGTCGTTTGGAAAATGCGCCGGCACCCAGTCGAGTATCACGCCGATACCGTTTTGATGAAACTGGTCAACGAAGTACATAAATTCTTGCGGTGAGCCGAAGCGGCTCGTCGGCGCGTAGTAGCCCGTCACTTGATAGCCCCACGACCCGTCGAACGGATGTTCCAAGACCGGCAGGAGTTCAACGTGCGTGAATCCGCGTTCTTTGACATACGCAATAAGTTTTTTCGCCATCTCACGGTACGTCAGCCAACGACTGCCGTCTTCCGGAACGCGCGCCCACGAACCGAGATGCACTTCATAGATCGACATCGGCCTGGCGAGGTGCTTCGTTACCTTCCTCTTCTCCATCCACTCATGATCGCTCCAGTCATACCGCGAGAGGAAATTCACGCGCGAGGCAGTTCGCGGCCTGTGCTCCATTTCGAACGCGTACGGGTCGGATTTATCCAGCACCCGCCCATCTTTTGTCTTGACCTGATATTTATACAGCATTCCTTCCGACAGGTCGGGAAGAAATATTTCCCACACGCCTGACCCGCCGAGCACTCGCATGGCGTTTCGCCGTGCATCCCAGTTGTTGAAATCTCCGACAACGCTCACACTTCGCGCGTCCGGCGCCCATACGGCAAACTGAATTCCATGAACGCCGTTCACCTCGGCGGCGTGCGCTCCTAATTTTTCATAGATGAAATGATGGTCGCCCGCATTAAACAGATATAGGTCGAAATCCGTTAATGTGGGCAGGAAAGAATACGGGTCGTGGAATTCCTCGGCGGCGCCGGAGACGAATTTCTTTTTCAGCAAATACGGAAGAACATCGTGCCAATCGAAGATCAGCGACTCAAAGAAACCGTCGTCGCTTACCTTATGCATTGGGTACTCGCGCTTGCCGTTTTGTTCCTCTATCACAATAGCTTCACTGGCGTCGGGCAGAAACGCGCGCACCGCGACGACATTCTTGCCCTCGACGCTCACCACATGCGCGCCGAGAACCTGAAACGGGTCGTGGTGCTCAACCGACGTGATGCGCAGTATATCCGCTTGTGAGACTGTGCTCTTCATATTGTTCGGTAGAGTCTCTTGGATTCAATATACGATTTTACGGCGTTCGGCACTACGTATCGAATCGAACGCTTCTTGCGCACAGCCGCTCGAAGAGAAGAAGATGAAATATCAAGCAATTCCGCTCGCAAAACCAATACCTTGCCTTTTTCCAAAGTCTCCAATGTACGGGTCAAGCGTACGGAACGCGGATAGACAAGTATGTTCGCGTGGCGCAAGATTTCTTTATACGACTTCCATTTTTTGAAATCTCTAAGATTATCCGTGCCGATGATGAGGAACAATTCTGCGCGCGGGAATCGCCGGCGATATTCATTCACCGTGTCGATGGTATAGGAAACGCCGCCGCGCCGGATTTCAATATCCGATACGCTGAACGCGCGGTTGCCGCGAACGGCGAGCTTCGTCATGCGCAGGCGATGCTCCGGCTTCGTGGACGACTGTTTGCGTTTATGCGGAGGAACGAACGCAGGAATAAAAATCACCCTGTCCAAACGCACCTGAACGCGCGCCTGCTCGGCGATCATCAAATGTCCAACATGCGGCGGGTCGAATGTCCCGCCGAATAATCCGATTCGCTTTTTAGCCTGCGCCATGCGTCTTGCGTACCTGAGAATAAAGGTTCATCGTTTGCTCAACCATCCGTTCAACACTATATGTCGCTTTGGCTGTTTTTTGCGCGTTGGCTCCGAGCGTATTCCGCATCGTGTCGTCCGAAGCCGCTTTCAGAATTGCTTCAGCCAGCGCGTCTGGATTTTCCGGCGGCACGAGCAAGCCGTTTACTCCGTCTTGAATAATCTCTCTCGTCCCATCGACTGCCGTCGCGATCATGGCTTTCCCTGCCGCGGAGGCTTCAAGAAGCACAAGCGGTAAACCTTCCCACAAGGAAGGTAAGACAAAGAGGTCGAATGCCGCAAGCAGGTCGGGAACGTCTTGCCGAGCTCCGGCAAAATGCACCGAGTCTTCAATGCCGAGCCGTTCGGCTTTCTCGTGCAGAACTTCCTTCAACAAACCATCGCCGACGAGCACAAACTTCAGCGACTGATTGCGTTTCAGCGCTACGAACGCCGCTTCAAGGAGATACACAAGTCCTTTCTGAACATGCAATCGCCCGACCGTACCGACGAGAACGTGGCTGTGCGTGCATCCGAATTCCGCACGAATGCGTTCTCTGCCGGAAGCCGAACTGAAGCGCTCGACCTCGATACCGTTGAGAATCACCGTACTCTTCTTCGGCTTAAGCAATCGGAGCCGTTTACCCAACTCATAATCGCCTTGCGAGACACAAATAATGTGTGACGTCGCTAAGAGAAGGATACGCTCAATCGTCGTCAATATCCAGCGCGCAAGCGGATTCTTCCGATATGCCGAATGAATCCCATGATACGTATGAATTCTCACAGGGACGCCCGCTATGATCGCGGCAAGCCTCCCCCACAATCCTGCCGTCCCGCCATGTGTGTGCAGTATATCGTACCCTCCATCGCGGAGAAAGCGGATCAGCTTTAACAACTGCCCCGGTCGAAAATTGTTGTCGAGTGAAACAGCGAGCACGGGAATAGTTTTCCGGCGAAGCTCATCGACAAGATAGCCCTGCGGCGCGCAGGCAACGGATACATCTATTCCATTCCGGCGTAATCCGTCCGCCAACAACAACACATGCCGCTGTCCGCCGCCAATATCGGCGTCGTCTATGAGTTCGAGAATCTTCAATGACTAATTTTTTGATATACTGTTAAGAGAGTTTGTTGAATCCACCCGTGGTGCTTCTTGTAATAATAGAGTTGACTCGCCCGGTAGATTCGCCGTTTTCGGACCGGGTCGCTACCCGTGGAACTGCTCCCAAGATAGTGCAAGAGCGACACATGTGGACAGAAAAAAACTTTCCAGCCTTGCCCGCGAGCACGCTTGCATAAATCTTTGTCTTCGAAGTACATGAACATGTTCGTATCGAAACCGGCAAGCGATTGGAACACCGCCGCGCGAATCATTAAAGCGGCGCCGGACACCCACTCAACTTCAGTCGGGACTGTGTATTTTCTTTCTAACCATTCTTGGACAAGAGCAACTTTCCGTCGCGAGAGGGAATACACTATTTTATCGACAGCTTCCTGTACAAATGATGTCAGCTTGCCGCATGAGAGTTGAAGCGAGCTGTCTTCATTGACAATTTTTGGGCAAACAATTCCAATGTCCGAGTGCTCTTCGAGGAAGCTTACTAATGGCGTAAGGAAATCCTCACTCACAATCGTATCGGGATTGAGGAAGAGCAGATACTTACCCTTTGCATTCTGCGCTCCGGTGTTACACGCATGCCCAAAGCCGGCGTTCGATTCATTCACAAGAACGTGAATGTCGCTAAATTCTTTCTTCACGAATTCTACAGAACCGTCGCCCGATGCATTATCCACAAGAATGATTTCAAAAGCTGTCGCCGAGCGCAGTCGTTTCAGGCTTGGGAGACAGCTCTGTAAAACTTCCAATCCGTTATAATTGACAATGATGATTGAAACATCCATACGTCACACGTTACCGGTTTTCAATCCGAATGATCTTGACATGTTACGGAAGAGCGTTCGATCCTGCTCGTCCATGACGAACGATAGACATAACAAAACATACGCAATCGTCAAGCCCGATAAGGCGATCACGTTGACCCACAGGGCGAGGGAGAGCATTTCCAGCACGACTGCGCACGCGGCAAAGCAAGAGACGGCAACCAACGCGCTCGCCATGCGGGCGCCGATTACTTCATGCCACGATAAACCCGACAATCGCTTCGTAATAAATGATAAAAACGTAAAATCAGAAACCATCAAGATACACTTAGCGTACGCCGCGCCGAGAATACCGTATGCCGGGACAAGCCAAAGGCACAGGCCGGCAAAGGCAACCATCATCACGAGATCGAATTTCGCCTTCAGGTCAGGTCTGCCCAGTCCGTGAACAGCCGCGAACGGAATATGCGCAAACGCGTGGAATAACATCGCCGCCGATAACACTTGGAAAACCCCGGCGCTCTGCGTCGCGAATTCTTCTCCCAACCAGAGGCGAAGGATATCGAATGCAAAGACGAT
>DASWKY010000065.1:0-2900 GCA_036396395.1 Bacteroidota bacterium
CCTCAAGTAAGGGTTAAGCCCTCACCCCGCCCGGTCCCCTCTCCCAAAACGGGAGAGGGGTGTCTGCAAGACGGGGTGAGGGTGTAGAGAACAAGGACGCTACCCGATGGCAAAAGCAAAAGAAACTCCAACAGCCGGACAGTTTATAGAACTGCTGAAAACGTACCGCTCGGCAATAGAGCTGAAAAAATACGGGCGGTACTTTCCGGTTGAGAAACGCGCTGGGGACAAATTTATCGGCGTGCGGATGGGGCAGGTGTTTGCGCTCGCTCAGGAATTCATAGACATGCCGTCCGGTGAAATCGAGAAACTGCTCGAAAGCCCGATCCACGAAATACGGGCGGGCGGGTGCAGTATTATGGGGAAGTCTAGCTCCGACAAAAAAGTATCCGACAACCGTCTCAAAGAACTGTACGACCTGTATATGCGACGGCACGACAGAATCAATAATTGGGATTTGGTGGACCTTGCCGCGCACCAGGTCGTAGGCCGCTATCTTGCCGATAAACCGCGCAAGATTCTCTACAAGCTCGCGCGCTCGAAAAACAGGTGGGAGCGACGTACCGCCATTCTCAGCACCGCGCATTTTATCCGTAAAGGCAACGTTGACGATGCGTTTAAGATAGCGGAGATATTGGTGCGCGATAAAGAGGATTTTGTCCAGAAAGCCGCAGGGTGGATGCTGAGGTTTGCCGGCGATAAAGACCGCAAGAGGCTTATACGGTTTCTGGATACACACGCGGCGCACATGCCTCGCGTGGCGCTTCGCAACAGCATAGAGCATTTTCCCAAGAAGCAACGAGACCATTATTTAGGTTTAACGAAAAAATAACAAGGAGAAACAGTGAACGAAGAAATGCAGGGTGAGGTTGTGTTAGAGGGTCCACCAAAGCAGTCGCGCGCGCGGTCGCTGTGGGGAGAGTTGCGCGCGGCGATTCGCGGAACGGAAGCCGACTACACGCAAATCGGCATCGGCAAAGCGGTGTTCTTGCTGGCGGTGCCGATGATTTTGGAGCTGGTCATGGAGTCCACGTTCGCCGTTGTGGATATTTACTTTGTCGGCACGCTCGGCGCGTCTGCGGTGGCGACCGTCGGGCTGACGGAAACGTACATGTTCCTGCTCTATTCCGTCGCCATGGGAATGTCTATGGCTGTTACCGCCATTGTTGCAAGGCGAATAGGAGAAAAAGAGAAAGAACAAGCGAGCATCACAGCCGTCCAGGCGATATTTATTGCCGTACTGATGTCCCTGCCGTTTTCCTTCGCCGGCATATTTTTCGCCAAGGATTTGCTCGGGTTGATGGGAGCCGACGCATGGACGCTTGAACACGGATACCGTTACACGCAATGGATGTTGGGCGGGAACGCGGTCATTGTGCTGTTGTTTGTGATAAACTCCGTGTTCCGGGGAGCGGGCGACGCCGCCATTGCCATGCGCGTGCTGTGGCTCGCGAACGGAATTAACATCATCCTCGACCCGGCTCTCATCTACGGCTTGGGACCTTTTCCGGAGTTGGGCATTGAGGGCGCCGCCATTGCAACCACTATCGGCAGGGGCATCGGCGTGCTGACGCAGTTATGGGTGCTCTTCAACGGGGGCAAGCATATCCGCGCGTTGCGCTCTCATGTGCAGTTGAACTGGAAGGTCATCGCGAACATCGTTCGCACCTCGTTGGGCGGTGTGGGACAAATGATTGTGGCGATGGCGTCCTGGATTTTTGTCATGCGCATCATTTCTGAGTTCGGAAGCCCGGCAGTTGCCGGGGCGACAATCGCCCTGCGCATCATGATGTTCACCTTGATGCCTGCATGGGGCATGTCGAATGCGGTTGCCACGCTCGTGGGACAGAATTTAGGAGCGAAACAACCCGAGCGCGCCGAGCGCTCTGTGTGGATAACCGGTTTCTGGAATATGGGCTTTCTGGTCGGGGTATCGATTTGTTATTTTCTGTTCAGCGATTCGCTGGTGGGCATATTCACGGACGACGCGGAAGTCATTGCCGTTGGGTCAAAGTGGCTGACCATTGTTTCCTACTCGTACTTTGTGTACGGGTGGTGGATGGTGTCGGTGCAGGCGTTCAATGGCGCGGGCGACACGACGACTCCCACAAAGATTAACCTCGTTTTTTTCTGGCTCATTCAAATTCCGCTCGCGTACGTCGTAGCCAAAGAACTCGGATTGGGCTATACAGGCGTTTTTTGGGCGATTTTTGCATCTGAAACGTCCGTTGGACTGTTTACCCTGTGGCTGTTTACAAAAGGAAAGTGGAAAACAGTACAGGTGTAATGAGGAAGAAATTACTTCAACGGGAATAAGGAAATTCGATGCGTTCGACGAAACCGAAGATTCAAACCATAGACGACTATATTGATACATTCCCGCTGGATGTCCGGGTGAAGTTAGAAAAACTTCGGCAGGCGATTCGTAAAGCGGCGCCCGAAGCAGAAGAGACAATCAGCTATCAAATACCGGCGTTTATATTGCACGGGAAGCGTCTCGTGTATTTTGCGGGATGGAAGCATCATATCTCGGTCTATCCGGTCCCCGCGGGCGATAAAGATTTCAAGAAGAAAATAGCTCCGTACCAGACGGGGAAAGGCACGTTGCAATTTCCACTGGATAAATCGCTCCCGTTGCGCTTGATACGGAAGATCGTAAAGCATAGAGTGAAACAAACCGTCGAAAGCACGAAAAAGCAATCCATCTCAAAAACTTGACCGGATCTATTATGCGCACAACAAAAACCTCCCCCCGCCCCCTCTCCCAAAGGGATCCCTTCGGGACTTAATCAAGGAGGGGAAAAACAAATATATATTATTTGAATTTAGAAAGTTCTCCCAAGGACGCCCTCAAAATCGCCGCGGTCACGCCCCAGATCTCATATTCCCCGTAATTATAA
>DASWKY010000066.1:0-2779 GCA_036396395.1 Bacteroidota bacterium
TTCCCGCGCGGCGTCGATGACGCGGGCGAGCTTTTCGCCCACAACCGACCCCATGCTCCCGCCGATGAACGAAAAATCCATACACGCAATAGCGACGGGAAGTTTCTCGATTTCCGCCGTTCCCGTACGCACGGCGTCCACCAGTGACGTTTTCTTTATCGTATCGGCGAGCCGTTTGTCGTACGGTTTCGTATCGACAAAATTCAGCACGTCGACAGAGCGCATTTTTTTATCCATCTCCTTGAACGAACCTTCGTCAAGAAGAAGCGCAAAATATTCCTTACTGCCGATGCGGAAATGCGTATTGCATTTCGGACAGCAGAACAGGTTTTGCTCGAGTTGTTTTTTGTGGATGATTTCCCCGCACCCGGGGCATTTCGTCCACTGACCGTCCGGCATGTCTTTTTTCTGACCCTCGCCGGAGATGCCTTCTTTTGAACGCCTGAACCATGCCATAGAGTTATCCGATGAACAGTGTTCGATTCACAAGCTTCTTCAACAACCTACTTGAGACTTTTGAATAATTATGTACGTACGGGTAGCCGCAACCTATAGGTTGCGTTTTTCGAATAAATTCGCAGGCTGTCCCGCCAAAAATGCGGCGGGATGCAAAAAACGCAAAGCCTGCGGCTACCAAATTATTTAGGATTTTTGGAAGTCTCTATTTGATACCTTTCACGACAAAATCCTTCAGATACATCGGCTCGGTTGAGGCGAGGTCGGCAGTATCCTTTGCTCGGAATTTTTCCAATCCCAAATGAGCAACGGATTCGGCGCGGCAATACTCTCTATAATTCCCGAATTGCACCCCGTTACCCAACTCCCGCTTCCAGCCCGCTTCCGTATCCGTTACAATCAAACCAGCGCCGAACGACTGGAGTATTTCTTTCGCGCGCGCGGCGGGCAATACTTCTACTTCCCCTTTGCATTGATACCTGCCCTTCGTATTTGAATACTCTGCAATGTAGTATTCCCCCTGCTTTGCGTCCAGCGCAATGGCGAGCTTTGAACTTGCCGAGCCAGATCGCCTCGCCGATTCGGCGATGGCTTCAAAGGTCGGGACGATGATAAGCGGTTTTCCCAACGCATAACAAAGCCCCTTCGCACTGCTCAGCCCGATACGCAATCCCGTGAATGAGCCGGGACCGAGAGAAACCGCAACCGCCGAAATATCCTTCAACTCCTGTTGCGCTTCGGTGAAGACTTCCTGCACAAGCGTGAGAAGTTTCTCCGAGTGAATGCGCGCTTCAACAAGCGACCTCTCCGCCTTCACTCCGTTCTCACTCAACAAACAGACGCCGCACACTTCCGTCGAAGTTTCAATGCCCAGCACTATCATGCACGGGCTTTCTCGCTGAGAACGGAAGGGGTACTGCCATGCTGCCCGCCCGCCAGTTGAATTTCTATCTTTCGTTCGTTCTCTCGTTCGCCTAACGAAAGACGCACGTCGTACCGGCGTTGCGGGAGAAGCTCGCCCAACAGTTCCGCCCATTCGACAAGGGCAATGCCGGTGCCGTAGAAAAATTCTTCAAACCCGATGTCGTAGATTTCTTCTAACGACTTCACTCGATACAAGTCGAGATGATACAAGAGTATTTCCGATCCGTCCGCCGCGTTGCCGCCGTAGCGATTTAGAATCACAAATGTCGGGCTGGTCACGTGTTCACGGACACCGAACGCATCGCAGACGCCCTTCACAAACTGCGTCTTGCCAGCCCCCAACTCGCCGGAGAGAGCGACCACGTCGCCGCGCCGCAACCCGGCGGCAAACGACCGAGCGAATGAGCGCGTGTCTTCTTCCGAGTGAGTGACGGTTTGCCGTATCATGATTTCGGCGTTAGTTTTACTACCGGCAGAATCATTTCTTCCATGGAAATACCGCCGTGCTGGAAGCTATCCCGGTACTGGTTGAGATATTTGTTATAATCGGTCGGGTACACGAAAAAATAATCCTCCTTCGCGAAAATGTAATTCGTGGTGATGCCGCCGCGAGGGAGTTTATAATCTGCCGGATTCTTCACAAAAATTGCCTGGCGCTCGTCCACTTTAAGATTGCGTCCGTACTTATAGCGCAGGTTTGTCGACGCCTCGCGGTCGCCGATAACCTTTGAGCCGCGCAGACAGCGCACCGCGCCGTGGTCGGTGGTCAAGATGATACTGATATTTTTTTGTGTCGCGAGTGTTTTTAACATTCCGAAGAGCGACGAATGCTGGAACCACGAGCGCGTGAGCGAGCGGTATGCCGCCTCGTCCGGCGCGATTTCCTTCAGCAATGCGGAATCCGACCTCCCGTGCGCCAGCATGTCCACGAAATTCACGACAATGGCGGTCAGTTTGCTCTTCACGTACGAAAGAATGTTCGATTCCACCTGCCTGCCGAACTCCGCTTCGAGAATTTTGACGTACTTCGATTCGGGTTTCAGTAGTATCTTTTTGCGCTCGAGCAACTTATCCAACAGCTGATGCTCGAACCGGTTGCGGCTGTGCTCGTCGTCCTCGCCCGCCTGCCAGATTTCCGGGAAGCGCTTTTCAATTTCCATCGGAAACAACCCGGCAAAGATGGCATTCCGGGAGTAGGGCGTCGCCGTCGGGAGGATACTATAATAGTAGTCCTTTTGGATTGAATAATAGTCGGTCAAGAGGCGTTCCATCACGAGCCACTGGTCGAGCCGCATACAATCCACCACAATGAGGAACACCGATTCGACATTGTTTAATTCAGGCAGTACGTGCTGTTCAACTACCTCGTTGGAGAGCACCGGTTTGATGGATCGCTGGT
>DASWKY010000067.1:0-3508 GCA_036396395.1 Bacteroidota bacterium
GGGACAATTTCCTTGTAGACCCCCGCGCTGTGAATCACTTTGTCCCACTGCGACCCCGGGGGTCCTTGCATGGCGAAGACCAGCATCCCGCCAACCCTGAGGTCGATCTTAATACTCGGAGCGGTAAACTGTTCGGGCCCCCACCACTTTTTAACGCGCTCCGGCTCGGTCCACGCTTTCCACACGAGTTCGCGGGGAGCGTTAAAGATACGGGAAATAATAATTTCCTGCATGATTATTTCACTGTTTTTTGCGTCCATTGCTCTTCTCCTTTGTTGATGGTTGTTGTTTCTCGTTTGCTTGAAGTTCCTTGAGGTATTCGTCTAAGCGGTCGAACCGCTCACGCCAGATGCGGCGGTACTGCTCGATCCAGTCGGCGGCGTCCCCAAGCGGGTCTATGTTGGCGGCGAGAAAATGCTCGCGCCCTTCGCGGCGGCGGCGCACAAGATGCGCGCGCTCCAAAATAAGGATGTGTTTCGAGACGGCGTTGAGCGACATATCGAACGGCTTCGCAAGCTCGGTCACCCGCGCCTCGCCGTGCGAGAGCCGCGTGAGAATCGCCCTCCGCGCCGGGTGGGCTAACGCTATCATGGTTTGGTCTATCTGAGCCGAATTCATATTCAACCTTTTAGTTGAATATAATACGAGAGGCGTGGAATGTCAAGGGGAAATGGTGGGTAAAACAAAAACGCCCTAACTGTAGGCCGTTAGGGCGTTTAACGCTTTTAGTTTATCGTTTCACGTTTCACGTTTCACGTTTCACTATTTACGGTTGACGGCCTCTCAAAACACGTGCTTCATAGCTTCTTCAATCGTCTCCACCGGAATAATCTTTAAGCCTTTCTTCACCCGCTCCGGAATTTCCGCGAGGTCTTTCACGTTCTCTTTCGGGATCAGCACTGTCTTGATGCCGCTCCGTTGTGCGGCGAGGAGTTTTTCGTTCAGCCCGCCGATGGCAAGGACGTTTCCACGCAACGTAATCTCACCCGTCATCGCCACTTCGTTGCGCGCCTTCTTGCCGCTCGCCGCCGAGATCATCGCCAACGCCATCGTCACGCCCGCGGAGGGACCGTCTTTCGGGATCGCCCCTTCCGGCAAGTGGATGTGGATTTCCCTGCCCTTGTAGAAATCCACCGGCACGCCTAATTTCTTCGCATTCGAGCGGATGTAGCTCAACGCCGCCTGAGCGGATTCTTTCATCACGTCGCCGAGCTGTCCGGTGAGCGTCAGCTTCTCGCTCCCGCGCATCATCGTTACGTCTACGTTCAGGATATCGCCGCCCACGCTCGTCCACGCCAGTCCCGTAACCGAGCCGACGCGCCGTTCGCGCTCCGCCGCCTTCTTGCGGAACTTCGGCACGCCGAGGTAACGCTCGATCTCCGGCTCCTTCACCGTAAACGATTTTTTCTTTTTCGTATGGCCGTTGCCGTGCTTTGCGAGCACGATGTCCTTCGCTACCTTACGGCAGACGGAGGCGATCTCGCGCTCCAAATTCCGCACGCCGGCTTCGCGGGTGTACTCGTTAATGATTTTCTCTATCGCCCCGTCGGTGATCTCCACGTGCTTATCGCCTAACCCGTGTTCTTTCAACTGTTTCTGGATAATATGCCGCCGGGCGATTTCCTTCTTGTCGTGGTCGAGATAGCCGGGCAGTTCGATGATTTCCATCCTGTCCTGCAACGGCAGGGGGATGTTATACCGCACGTTCGCCGTCGTAATAAAGAGCACCTTGGAAAGGTCGTAATCAACGTCCAAATAATGGTCGTTGAATGTGCCGTTCTGCTCGGGGTCGAGCACTTCCAACATCGCCGCCGACGGGTCGCCGCGGAAGTCCATACTCATCTTATCCACTTCGTCTAAGAGCATCACGGGGTTGACCACGCCCGCGCGCTTCATGGATTGAACGATTTTCCCCGGCATCGAGCCGATGTATGTGCGCCGGTGTCCGCGTATCTCCGCCTCGTCCCGCACGCCGCCTAACGAGATGCGCACAAACTTCCGTCCCAACGCCCGCGCGATAGATTTACCGAGCGAGGTCTTGCCCACGCCTGGAGGTCCCACGAAACACAGGATTTGCCCCTTCATTTCCTTGACGAGATTCAGCACGGCGATGTGCTCGAGGATTCGTTCCTTCGGCTTCTCTAACCCGAAGTGATCCTCGTCTAAAATTTTCTGCACGTGTTTTATGTTGAGGTCGTCTTTCGTCCGCTTCTGCCACGGCACGCCGATGAGCCAGTCGAGGTAGTTGCGCGTCACGGTGAACTCCGGCGACATGGGCGGCGTTTTCTTCAGCTTGTTGAACTCCTCCATCGCCTTCTCGTTCGCTTCCTGCGGCATTTTGGCTTTGGTGATTTCTTCCTTGAGCTTTACGAGTTCCGGAGATGACGCCTCGTCCTCGCCAAGCTCGTCCTGCAGTATCCGTATCTGCTCTTGAATAAAGAACTTACGCTGGGACTTCTGGATGTTGTCCTGCACTTTCGTGTCGATGTCCCGCTCAATTTTCAGGATGTCGATTTCCGTAGAGAAGATTTTTGATAGCTCGTAGAGCTGGTCGCGCAGTACCTGGATTTGCAGGATGCGCTGTTTCACCTCGACGCTCTGCACAAGGTTGGACGCCATGTAGAACAGCCGGCGTTGCGGCTCTTTGATCGCCTCGAACGCCATCAGCGCTTCGGGCGGCACGTTGCGGCTGTGGCGCACGTACTCGCTGAAGAGTGTGGACGTGTGCCGTACGAGGGCGTCGATCTCTTTGCCCTCCGGCTTCTCGTATTTATTGATGACGATTTCCGCTTCGAGGAAATGCTGGCCCGGGGTGATTTTTTTCGCGCGCGCCTGCACCACGCCGTCCACCAGAATTTTCATCAGCCCGTTGGGGAGTTTCAGCATCTGGATGATGCGGGCGACGGTTCCGTCGTGGTAGACTTCGTCCGCCGTCGGCTCGTCTACGGTCGGGTTGCGCTGTGCGACGAGGAAAATGTACTTGCCGCGTTCTAAGGCTTCGTTCGCCGCGCGCAGGGAGGACTCCCGACCCACCAACACCGGAAAAATCATATACGGATAAATCACCACATCGCGCAACGGCAGGACCGTCAGCGTCGTGGGGATGTTATCCAGCGTCTCGATTGGGTTAACGCTTAGTTTTGCTGTTTCTTCGCTCATAAAATGCTCGATGTTCTTGTCCCCCTCATCGAGGGGGTGTCCGCTATTAGCGGACGGGGGAGGTATCAATATTGAATAGACGAACAACTCACCGCTTTTATTGTCCTGTAACACCGCCCGGAGACATTTTGTCCCCCTGTCGACGGTCTCCTGCCTGCCCCCTTGGGGACCGAGACAACCGATTCCGCTCGGTGGGGACACCTTCGCGAACGGGCGGACGCAAAACGGGCGCGGCTTATGCCTCTTAGCCACACCCGTTTGATTCTATAATGTACTGAGAAGCGGGGGGAGAGTCAAGGCGCGCTGGGCTTGCGGATGTGAGGCGAATTTAGTAGCATATGCATTCAAA
>DASWKY010000068.1:0-1818 GCA_036396395.1 Bacteroidota bacterium
GCAATTGGTACTTGACGAACGATTCGCTTCCCTTCATCCGCGCTCTATCTCCTGAAATGCCGAAGGAAGGAAATCCACGAGGTCTTGCGCCACGAGGCTTCTCTCGCCGTACTTCGCGCGCGAGAGGTTCCCGGAATAACCATGAACGAATACTCCTGCGAGCGCGGCGTCCCCTTCTGCCATGCCCTGCGCCCACAACGACGCGATGATACCCGATAACACGTCGCCCGAACCCACAGTCGCCATGCCGGGGTTGCCCGTTGAATTGATATACTCCATGCCGTCACGCGTCGCGGTGATTGTGGGACCGCCTTTCAACACCACGGTCGCATTCCACGAAGCCGCGGCAAAACGAGCGAGACCTTTTGCTCGATTGTGTTCGATGCTCTCCGACGTCATGCCGGATAAACGGGAGAACTCGCCTGTGTGTGGCGTAAGGATGAATGAACCTTTCGACTTTTTGAATTTCGCCATTCCAACACTCGCAAGCGCGTTCAACCCGTCCGCATCAATGAGCATCTTCCCGCTAAAATTGTGTACGAGTTGTTGTATCAGTGATTGCGTTTCCGGATTCTGTGAAAGTCCGGGACCAATCACCACCACATCCGCCCACTTCATTTTTTCGCGAATGGCGGCGAGCGCGTCGAGGCTCAGCGTCCCCTCTGCGGTTGCAGGAAGCGGAGTGACGATCGGTTCCGTCAGTTTTTTTGCGAGAATGTGATAGACCGTCTCCGGTGTGCCGAGCAGAACCGCCCCGGCACCGGAACGAAGCGCGGACATCGCAGCAAGCGCGGCCGCGCCCGTGTAACCTTTCGACCCCGCTAGAATAAATATTTTACCGGTGGAATATTTATGCGCCGTCGAAGGGCGGCGGGGAAGTTTCGCCTGAACATCCGATTGCTCGACGAGGAACGTCTTGAATTTCGGTGAAGACGTAACGGTTTTCGGAATGCCGATATCCGCGACCACAACGTCGCCCGCATGGTCTTGTCCTTGATTGCAGAACAATCCCGTTTTAAGCAGACCGAGCGTAACGGTTGCGCTCGCTTCGACTGCCGCATCCTCCACGACGCCTGTGGACGCATCAACGCCCGACGGAATATCCACCGACACGACCGGTACATCGCGGCTGTTCATCCAACGTATAGCCGTAAGACCGGGCTTTCGGACTGCCCCTGAGAATCCGGTACCCAACAACGCATCCACAATAATATCTGGCGGCTCAAGTGATTTTACTGTAGCTGAAGAAAACGGGCGGATTGCCGACTTGCCGCCGCTCACTTTTGCAATCCGCGAGAGTATCGTGAAGTTCGTTTTTGCGTCGCCTCGTAACTCTCGTGCATTCGATATCATAAGAACAGAAACTTGTGCGCCTTGGTTGACGAAGTGCCGCGCTGCTACGAAACCATCTCCGCCATTATTACCTTTTCCGCACACGAGAACGATATGCCGCCCGTGCGTAGGACCGAAATTCTCCTCCACAAACGACGCGACCGCCGAGCCGGCGTTTTCCATCAAGAGAAGCGTGGGAATGCCGTACGCCCTGCTTGCAGTCTTATCGCACACCCTCATTTCCTCTGCCGAGACGACGGTTTGCATGGAAGGGACCTTTACTGGAATCTCTGCGCTAACTCAACGATGAGAGAAGGATACAACCCAAGTTGCACGACAAACAATGCGGCGAGCACAAGAGCGATCAGCGTGTGAAGAGACGGCGTTGCGCTCACGTCCGACTGCCCGTCGCGGAAGTACATCATCACCACGAGACGGAGATAGTAGTAGACCGAGATGACACTGGTGAGCACGCCGACGACGGCA
>DASWKY010000069.1:0-2661 GCA_036396395.1 Bacteroidota bacterium
GGGCTGAGAGCTGTCCGACGGCTTCGTAGGTCAGCGTCCCGCTGCGCGAGACAACTCCTACCCGTCCTTCCTTGTGAATATGGCCGGGCATGATACCGATCTTCGCCTGCCCCGGGGAGATGATGCCCGGACAGTTGGGTCCGATCATCCGCACGCCTTTGGCTTTCAGATACTCGTACACTTTGACCATGTCGGCGGCAGGAATGCCTTCCGTAATGGTGACAACAAGCTTGACGCCCGCTTCAGCCGATTCCATGATGGCGTCCGCTGCGAACGACGCGGGGACGAAAATGACGGAGGTGTCCGCTCCTTCTTTCACGACCGCATCGCGTACGGTGTTAAAGACGGGCACTGGCTTCGCGAGCTGGTCTTTCTCGTTGCCGCGATACAGGATGCCGCCTTTGCCCGGCGTAACGCCCGCGACGACGTTCGTTCCGTATTCGATCATCATTTTGGTGTGGAAGGTTCCCTCGCCGCCGGTGATCCCCTGGACGACAAGCCGTGTGCGTTTGTTGACGAGAATGCTCATAAGAGAGTTCCGAGTCTCAAGTGTAAGGTTTCAAGTTGAAGAAAGAAAAATAGTCTCTCGCAAAGCCCGCGAAAGCCGCAAAGAAAAACCTTTGAGCTCTTTACGCCTTTAAGAGAAATTTACGTTTACCTTCATTTGTTTTCTAAAAAATCCGCTACCCGCAACATCGTTGCTTCGTCGAAATGCTTGCCGAGGATCTGCAAGCCGATCGGCAGTCCTTGCTTATCCGCGCCGCAGGGGATGCTGATGCCGGGGATACCCGCAAGGTTCGCGGAAGTCGTGTACATATCCGATAAATACATTTGCAGAGGGTCGTCCGCCTTCTCTCCCGCCTTAAACGCGGTCGTGGGCGAGGTGGGCGTGATGAGGCAATCAACCTTCTTGAACGCATTCAGGAAATCCTGCTGAATCAGCCGCCGGACTTTTTGCCCCTTGCGATAATAGGCGTCGTAGTAACCGCTGGAGAGCACGTAGGTGCCGAGCATGATGCGCCGCTTCACTTCCGCGCCGAATCCTTCGCTCCGGGATTTCGTGTACATCTCCGTGAGGTCGCGTGCGCCTTCTGCGCGATAGCCGTACCGCGCGCCGTCGTAGCGGGCAAGGTTGGAAGAAGCCTCTGCCGTCGCCAGAATATAATACGTCGCAATGGTATACTCCGTATGCGGGAGTGAGACTTCCTCTATTATAGCTCCGTTGGAACGGAGCACGTCTATTTTCTTTTCTATCGCGCTACGGATTTCTGCTGAAAGCGCGTCACCGAAGTATTCTTTCGGCAATCCGACTTTTAAGCCCTTCACATCCTTCGTTAACGCCTTGAGAAAATCGGGGACGGGAACGTCGGCAGAAGTGGAATCTTTTCCGTCGTGCCCCGAAATAACATTCAACACCTGCGCGGCGTCTTTCGTACAAAGAGCAAAGGGTCCGATTTGGTCGAACGACGACGCGAACGCCACCAAGCCGTACCGCGATACGCGTCCGTACGTGGGCTTGAGTCCTACCACGCCCGTGAACGCGGCAGGCTGTCGAATCGAGCCGCCGGTATCGGTACCGAGGGCGATAGTTGCCATACCGGCTTTCACCGCGACCGCGGAGCCGCCGCTGGAGCCGCCCGGTACGCGGGATTCATCCTGCGGGAGCTTCACGCGCCCGAACGCGGAGTTTTCCGTCGAAGACCCCATCGCAAATTCATCCATGTTCGTCTTGCCGATGATGACCGCGTCGGCGTCAACGAGTCGCTGAATGCTTGTCGCCGTATAGGGTGAAACAAAATTCTCCAGCATACGCGAGCCGCAGGTGACCTTCTCCCCTTCCATCGCGAGCACATCTTTGACGGCGACGACCATGCCGGCGAGAGGTCCGGCTGTTCCCGCCTGCAGTTTTTTATCCACGCGGCGCGCGTGTTCCACCGAACGCTCGGAGAACACGGAGAGGAACGCATTGAGCGGCTTCCCCGCGTCGATGGCGCGGAGATACTCGCCGGTCACTTGTTCACACGTCGTCGTTCCAGACGAGAGGCTGGAGCGTATGTCGTCAAGCGTGTTCATGTGCGGGGGATACAACAGTTCTTCATCAACAATCCGGGAAAAATTGAAGGGAGGTTACAGACAACAGCAGACGATTCTGCACACAGCCCGCTCTACAGAACGTAGCGGAGCATCAAACGTATAGCCCAACCAACAATTATGAAACAACGTTACTGCTGAACCGTTGGGTTAGCTCTTCTCGTCTTTGTCTTTTTTGTCGTCAACCTGCTTGGTGTCTTTTTCGATGTCCTCTTGAACATCGCGCGCGGCTTTGCGGAATTCACGCAAGCCCTTGCCCAATCCCTGCGCAAGCTCGGGGATTTTTCGCGCACCGAAGAACAGCAGAACGACCAGCAGAATGAGGATGATTTCCGACGCGCCTAAATTCGGCATACTGCACCTCTACACGGATAGTGATTGGAAAACGAAACTTTCGACCAGTGAATCTAAAATTTTACGCCCGTCCGACGACCCCATCAACGGCTCCGCCGCCCGCTCGGGGTGCGGCATCATACCGAGCACATTGCCCCGCTCGTTCACAATGCCGGCGATGTTGTTGATTGCGCCGTTCGGGTTGCTTTCTGGGGTGATATTCCCGCGCTCGTCGCA
>DASWKY010000070.1:0-4359 GCA_036396395.1 Bacteroidota bacterium
TCGTGGTTTTGCCGTTCGTGCCGGTCATACCCACCACTACGAGCTTGCGCGCGGGATGGCCGTAAAAATTTGCCGCCATTTCTGCCAACGTGACGCGAGTATCCGAGACGACGATCTTTACTACGCCGTTGTGCATTGCCAGTGAATCCGGGTACGCGGTTTCGTCTTGAATCACCGCCACCTTCGCTCCTTTGTTGACTGCCTCGCCGATGAACCTGTGCCCGTCCATCGCCGCGCCGCTCAATGCGACAAAACAATCGCTCTGTTCAATTTTTCGTGAATCGTACTGCAAGGCGCGGACTTCCACTTCGTGCGTTACAACCATGCGTCCAAACATCGTTTGGTACAACTTGATAACCCGTACGCCTTCGAGCAGTTTTGATAATTGCATACATTGTGCGTATTGGAATTCTTAATACAAGGCCGTTGAAACAATAGCGCGCGGCTCGCATTGCACGCGAACCGCTGTGCCTATCGGAACTTTCTGTCCGGGTGAGGGCGATTGTTGCGTGACCACTCCACTGCCTTCCACGCGCACCTCGAATTCATCCACCACAAGCCGGTTCATCGCGCGGCGAATACTCATGCCGCGCACGTCCGGCACGGTCATCATGCCGTTCTTATCCGCGCCGCGCTCGCCCGTCAGCGCGAGTTTGACCGCTTCGCCGTGTTCGACACGTTTGCCCGGTTCCGGCGATTGCCGCACCACGACATCGCCCTCGCCGAACGATTCAACCGTTAACCCGTGCCCTTCCAAAATCTTGCTTGCGATGCCGACCTTCAGGTTTCGCACATCCGGAATCGTTATGCCCGCAAGTTTACCCTCGCTCGATTGTTTCTCCGGCGTTTTGCCGAACCGCGAGGTCGTGTTGATGATACGCTCCGCAATTGCTCTGAAGATAGGCCCGCTTGTGACTCCGCCGTAGTAGCCTTTCGAGCGCGGGTTATCCATCATGACAAGACACACAATCTGCGGGTCGTCCGCCGGGAAATATCCTGCGAACGAGCTGGTGTAACTCTCGATAGAGTATTTCCCGTCGATATATTTTCTCGATGTACCGGTTTTGCCCGCGATACGCATCCCTTCGATGCGCACGTCTTTCGCGCTGCCGCGTTCAACGGCTCCCTCAAACGCCGCCGTGAGCATGTTCGCCGTCTGTTCAGAAACCACATGGCGTATCACCTGCGGCTTTCGGTCACGAACGAAATCGCCATCCTGGTCTTTCACTTGAGACAGGATATAGGGCCTCATCAGAATTCCCTTGTTGGCAACAGCGGCATACGCGGCGGCAATCTGTAATGGCGTCGCGGCTACTTCATAGCCGTAAGACATTGTCTGGAGGGAAGTTCCGGACCATTCATGAGGCTTTTTTAGCCTTCCGCGCACCTCACCGGGCATATCCACACCGGTCGGAATCCCAAACCCGAAATCCCGCGCCTGCCGGTAAAAACGCTCGGGACCGATGAGCGGACTGACTTTCGCCATCACAATATTGCTCGAGACCTCGATCGCCTCCTGAAACGTGAGCACGTCGTGCTCGCGGGTGTCATTGATGAAACGGTACTTGCCGCCGGGTAAATTGACTTTCCACTTTCCGTGCTCTGCATTGTAGGCGCGGTCGGGTGGAACTAAGTCATACTCATACGCCGCAGAGGCTGTCACAATTTTGAAGACCGAGCCCGGTTCGAACATATCCGTCACAACGCGATTCTTCGAATAGGCGAGGTCGTATGTTGTGTACTGGTTCGGGTTTATACCCGGCACATTGGCGAGCGCGAGGATCTCGCCCGTCTTCGGGTTGAGCATTACCGCCAGCCCGGCGTCCGCATTGTTGAGCGCGAGACCGCGCTTGAGTTCTTCCTCGACGATCGATTGGTATGCGAGGTCGATGGTGAGTATAATATGATTGCCGTTGACCGGGTCTATTTGCGGATAGTCCGCCGAAGGACGCGCTCTGCCTAACCCGTCGCGCTGCATCACCACAGAACCTTCCGTACCTCTCATTTCGTTCTCGAACTGCATCTCGAGTCCGGAGATGCCGTTATTGTCGATGTCCGTAAACCCGACCAGTTGTCCCGCAAGCTCGTCGTAGTGATACAACCGCTTTGGCTCATTGATGACCACTATGCCTTCGAGGCGCGTGGATTCGAGATTCCTGGCAAGGCTCGGCTTCACATGGCGTTCGAGCCAGACGAAACGTTTTTTTGATGCTCTACCATTAGCCTCACGCAGTTTTGACAAGTAATGCGCCTTCGGCTTGCCGAACACGCGCGCAAACTTTTCCGCCACTGCGCCCACCTTGTTGCCGATTATTTTCGGGTCGGCGGCAAACGAGACGAATATGGTGTTCGACGCGAGCACGTTGCCGTAACGGTCGTAGATGTTCCCGCGCACGGCGGGCAAGGTGAACCGCTGTTCGTACTGTTTACGCGCGATCGCCTGGAATTTTCCCGCTTCGACAATCTGCACCTGCACGAGTCGCAAGGCGACAATCACGAATGCCAGCGCAAACGTGAGCTTCAGGAGGATAAATCTTCCTGAGAATTCCTTCTGCGCGGCTTGCACAGGCGGTATGCCGGATTGCATTGCTTCAGGATTTTTTCCGCCGTTCATCATCGTCATTTTTTCTGCAAAGCCTCTTCGACTGTGCGCACTTTTTCCGGGTCAATACTCAGCCAGACGGGCGGCGCTTTGGGGTTCGCGAGGCCCAATTCTTCCGCGGCTTTCCGGTTGATGCGCTCAAGGCTAGAGAGCCGGTTGATTTCCGCTTTGAGAATTTCCTGCTCGCTCAACATTTTCCGGTGCTGTGTTTGTAGTGTGTTGATTTCACCCATGAGCTGGTCTACCGCTATAATATTGCTGACATACAGTACGATTGCCGCCGCCGCCGCGAACAGCATCATGATGATGTTAAAGGTTGAAACTTTGCGCGGCGCCACTTTTCGATTCCTGTACAACGCCGCCGGCGACACCTCACCGGTCGGGTCGGGTAGTGTGCCTTTATAAAACATAGGCTGGGAAGGGATTTCCGGCGTAATGCTTTTGGGCTTTTCCGGCTCTAATGCCCGATTTACAAGGGTTTCGACGCTATTTTTAAAAAGTTTGGTCATTTCGGTGTTCAGAGTTTTTTCGCCGCACGCAGTTTTGCGCTCCGCGCTCTTGGGTTTTCCGTTTGTTCTGTATCGGTAGGAAGAATCGGCTTTTTGGTGATGATTGCCAAACGCGGGGTCACCGGGGTATCCGGGATTAACTTATGAGCTGAGGGGATTGAAACAGCCGATTGAGTTTTAAACATCTGTTTGACGATTCGGTCTTCCAGTGAATGATAGGAAATCACGACTATCCTCCCGTTGCGTTCCACCATTTCGACCGCCTCCTGCAACGCGTGCCGGAGGTGTTCTAACTCGTTGTTGACTTCGATACGAATCGCTTGAAACACTCGCGCAAGCGACTTTGTAAGAAACCTGTTTCCACTGACAGCCTCTACGACGTCCGCAAGTTGCCCCGTTGTGTCGATTGGTTGCTGTTCCCGCACATGAAGAATCGCCCGTGCGATACGACGGGCATTTTTTTCCTCGCCGTATGACTTGAGGATACCGGCTAGCTGTTGTTCGTCGTACGAGTTCACTACCGTATGAGCATCGAGCGACTGCGTGCGGTTCATCCGCATGTCCAGCCGTTCGTCGGCGCGAAAACTGAATCCTTTTGTCGCTTCATCCAACTGGAACGATGAGACTCCCAAGTCAAAGAGAATGCCCGAAACCTGTTGATGTCTATGTGCTGTAAGCACGGACTTGAGGTCACGAAAATTCCTGTGTACGAGAGTCACTCGGTTGCCGTACGTGTTCAGGCTCTTACCCGCTATCGTCAGTGCGTCCGGGTCCGCGTCAAGCCCAATCAACGCGCCCTTCGCGCCCAACCGTTCCATGATAGCCTCAGCGTGCCCGCCGCCGCCCAGCGTCGCATCTACATAGACCCCGTCGGTGCGCGTGAGAAGATGTTCGAGAACTTCCTGCACCATCACCGGCGTATGGAACGATGAATTCTGCACGGGCTACCGTTGCCTTACGCGTGGGAATGCATGAGCGTGCATCCCTATTGCTGTTGTTTGAGCACAGACTCGGCGACAGTCTCGTATGTCGCCGGCTGGTTGTTCATGTACTGCTCGTAAATTTTCGGATTCCAAATTTCTATGCGTTCTAAAACGCCGAGGATCAACACTTCGTTTTCGATGCCGGCAAATTTCAGAAGGTCTTGCGGGATGCTGACGCGCGATTGCCCGTCAAGCTGAACATCCGTCGCCCATTGTAAGAGCGTGCGGACGAAAAACCGGTGCTGGGGGTTTGAGGGCGAAAGTC
>DASWKY010000071.1:0-20214 GCA_036396395.1 Bacteroidota bacterium
AGCGTCAACGGTGTCGGTAACGCCTTTCCCCGCAAGCAGTTTATCAATCGACTCCATCACGCGGTAGGTAAGTGTCGGGTCTTTCAGCAAACGGAATTCAAGTTTCGCGGTGCCTTGCAGAAGCTGGCGAACTTCATTTTCATCCTTCACGCCGGGCAATTCGACGATAATGCGCCGCGAGCCTTGCTTCTGGATGTTCGGCTCGGACACGCGGTACTGGTCGACGCGGTTGCGGACGATTTCGATGGCGCGGTCAATCGCTTTTTCCGTTTCATCGTTCAACTGGCTCAAGATCGCGTCGTCGTCGTCGCGGATACTACCGTAGTACCGGCTCAGGCGGATGCCGCGCTCTTGAAATTCGGCGACGAGCTGAGGGATGACAGATTCGTCCGTGGTTTGCGATTCGGTGCGGACTTGCTGAACAACGGACGTAAAATTATCGTCTTTGTTTTTGGCGATGTCTTCAAGAAGCCGCAGGACGTCCACTTCCAGGACGACACGCATTCCGCCTTGCAGGTCGAGCCCCAACTTCATCCGCTTCAATCTTGCCGCGAAGATGTCGTCTTGGTGCTCTTCTATGTAGTTCAGGCTGTCTGCGCCGCTGAGAGTTTCGATGTGTTTGCGGTTTTGGTAATCTTCGTAGGTCGGGTACAGGAAATACAATGAAAGGACGACCGCCGCCAGGATAAGCACAATCCGCGATAAGTGGTTTCTCACAAATACATCTCCGGGTTAAATCGTTATCAACTTTTGTCCGAGAGTTTCTCTCACGGTTCTCGCCATAGCGTTCGCCACATTTCTGGAAGCATATCCGCAGGCGTGATCGACGACAACAGGTAAGAAGCCGGGAAGTTTTCAACAGAAGCGAATTCCAATATACTCCAATGTGGTTTCAAAGTCAATAAAAAACCATTGCATTTCAAGCGTTTCACGGCTATATTGAACGACCAACTATTATTTTTTTTGTGCGGGAGTATTGTTCGTTATGGCATTGATGACTCAAATTCGCAACAACCTGGCAAAGCTCTTTGCAGTGCTTGCCGTCCTGTTTATCGTCCTCATCGTGTTCGACTGGGGTATGGAGTTGCCTCAAATGCAATCCGGCGCGACGAGCGATATTGTCGGCAGTGTCAACGGGAAAAAAATTACTTATCCGGAATTTTCCGCCATGCTCCGCCAGCAGATGGAAGCATACCGTACGCAATCCGGGTCGGAACCGGATGAGGACACGGAACGCTACTTGCGCGATCAGGTATGGAATACCTTCGTTCAGCAATCCCTGATGGATGAGCATATCCAACGGCTGGGCATTAGGGTGACCGACCGGGAAATTGTCGACATCGTGCACGGTCCGAACCCGCCGGAATTTTTAGCGCGTAACTTCCGGGATTCGACCGGTGTGTTTAACCGGGCGGCATACGACCGTGCGATCGGCGACCCGCAAAACCGCGACGCGTGGCTTCAGGTGGAACATGTACTCCGGGAGCAAAGAAAACAAGATAAGCTCCAAAGCCTCCTCAACGCCTCAGTGCGTGTAACGGAAGGTGAAGTTCGACAACGTTTCCTGGAGCAGAATACGACGGCCTCCGCGGAATTTGTCGTGTTCGACCCGAACCGGTTTTTCCCTGATTCCGTCATCCCGGTGAGCGAAGACGACCTCCGCAAACATTACAATGCCAACCAGGAAGAATTCTTGGTTCGCCCCGCACGAAAAATCAAATATGTCCAGTTCCAACTCGCTCCCTCGCAAGACGATACCGCTTTCGTTCTTGATGAAATGAATCGCCTGATTGCTCAAGCAAAATCCGGCGTCAATTTTCTGGAATTGGCGAAAACGTATTCGGAGATTCCCGTCAATGAGGCATTCTTCAAACACGGCGAATTGAGCAGGCCGAAAGAGATGGCAGTATTCTCAGCGAAAAAGGGAGATATCGTGGGTCCCGTTATCGATTTTGACGGATTCCACCTGTTTAATATTCTTGACGAACGGCGCGGCACAACAGAGTTCGTTCGAGCAAGTCATATTTTGCTCAATGCCGTAGAAGGACCGGACAGCGTGCAGAAGATTCAAAAAATCCGCGACCTGCTCAGGCAGGTTCGCAACGGCGCCGATTTTGCCGAACTCGCGAAAGCAAACAGCGATGACGTCAGCAACGCTTCGCAGGGCGGAGATTTGGGATGGAACGGCAGGGGCGCATGGGTGAAGCCGTTCGAGGACGCCGCATTTCGTGCTGGGGTGGGTGAGGTAGTGGGTCCGGTACGGACGCAATTCGGATGGCATCTCATCAAAGTGACCGGCAATGACCGGCGCGAACTGAAACTCGTGGCGATCACGATGAAACTCAAAACGAGCGCACAAACCACGGAATCGGCGTACAAACAAGCCGAGGATTTTTCCTATTTGGCGCAGTCGGAAGGCTTTGATAAATCCGCTCAATTAAGCGGTTTACAAATCAATGAAACCCCTGAGTTCACAAGAACGGGCACCATTCCCGGCATCGGTGTTCATGAAGCAGTAATGAACTTTGCGTTCCGAGAAGATGTTGGTACTATCAGCGACCCGATAAGCGTCCGGGGCGGCTTAATTGTTGTGATGGTTTCCGAACAGCGCGACGAGGGCGTTCAGCCGTTAGCGAATGTGAAAAACATCGTTCGTTCGATGTATCTGCGAACTGCCAAAATGGAGAAGCTCAAGTCTCAGGTCAAGGAGTTCTACAATAATTTTCAGCAGGGTGCAGACCTTGCCGCGGCGGCTTCTGCCCTTCCGCAGGCACAATATCAAAAAACGGGTGATTTTAAGCCCAACGACGGCATTCCGTTTATCGGGCGTGACCCGGCGTTTATCGGTGTATTGTTGAAATCAGAGCCGGGTGTGCTTTCCAAACCGTTCGAAGGGCTTCGCGGGTATTCGCTCCTACGAGTCGTCACGAAATCGGCATTTGATTCGACAAAGTATTCCACGGAGCAGACAACTCTCCGCGACCAGATTTTACAGGAAAAGAAAAACCAGGTGGTTTCTCTCTGGTTTACCTCTTTGCGCGAAAAAGCAACCATTGAAGATTACAGGGACAAATTCTTTCGATAACCAAACGAGCTGAGCGATGAGGCGATTGCGGGTACCGGCGTTGTTCACGGTCGTTCTATTCGGAACGGCTGTACTACAAGCTGACGACAACATTTTCTCGGTCATCCTGCGCGGAAGCTACACAACATCTTCCAAGGTATTTTTCAATCCCAACGCATCGTCGGAAGAATTGCGCGGTCAGTTCTTTCAATTGGACGGCATTACCGGCTGGGGTGCGGAAGTGCGGTACCGCTTTCCCGGTGAACCATTCTTCCTGACTCTTTCCGCAGACTATTTTTCGAAAACTCGCGAGCAAGACCAAATTATCGGGTTTGTCGGTCCCGAACGCCGGTTCCCGGTGGCAGACGGGTTCACACTTATTCCGGTTGAGTTGGGAGTGTATACGTATATTCCGCTTGGTTCGGAGACGATGCGGCTTTCGATGGGCGGCGGTTTGGGAGTGTACTACGGTAAACGTATCTTGCGTGTTGCCGAAGTGGACGCCGTCATGCAGAACTCTCCGATCAATCTGGGCATACATATTTCATCCGGTGTAGAGTATCAGGTGTACCCCGGAATTCTCTTGCGGGGCGATATGAAGTTTCGCGACCCCGAGTTGAAAACGGTCAACCGGTACACGCAAGACCGTACGACGTATGACGGCGTCGACCTTGCGTTCCCGCGCAACGACATTTCCGGCAGGGTCAACATCAACGGGCTGACATTCTCGTTCGGGGTTGTTGTTGAACTTTTCTGAATGATAGCTGGACGACACAAAGCGGAAGTGCGCGAGATGGCGAATCTCCGCTCTTCCGCTTTTTCTTTTGAACAGACCGATACATGCACGAGATGCAGAATTCCAACACACGACAACACGCCGGCGGCATGCGTAAGCGGCTGATCTACCTTGCCGGGTTCATGGGAAGCGGCAAAAGCACGGTTGGGCCAATTCTCGCGAACACGCTGGGGTTTGAGTTTATCGACATCGATAAGATGATCGAGGAAAAGACCGAACAGCCCGTCGTCCAGATTTTTGACTCGGTGGGTGAGGCGGGATTTCGCGGCATCGAACGAGCCGCTCTGCAAGAAATTTCGGGCTTGGACGGTTATGTGGTTTCGCTCGGCGGCGGGACGATTGCGAACGACGAAAACTTTCGGCTCGTGCAGAATACCGGTATTGTCGTGTACCTGCATCTTCCGCCGGAAGAAATCTTACACCGTGTGAGGCATAAGCAAGACAGGCCTATGCTGAAAGATGTCAGCGGCAATCCACTGCCGCAGAATGAACTTGCAGAGCGCATCGAGCAATTGCTCAAGAGCCGCGAACAGTTTTACGGACGGGCGGATATCATTATTTCAACCGAAAAGAAAAAAATCGGCGCGACGGTGGATGAAATTGTCCGCAAATTGAATGCGATAGCGTAGCCCGTGTTTCATCGTTGAGGCATTCCATGATTCATCACAGAATACATGTTCCCCTGGGCGAGCGTTCCTACCCAATTTACATCGGGGCGGGGATGGGTTCCGCGTTTGCGCCCGCCTGCCGCGCACACGGCATTGCGGACGACGTAGTTGTCATCACCGACAGGCTCGTGGGAAAACACTACCTACGCGCGCTGGAAAAGAATCTCGTACGCTACAAATTTCGGGTGACGTCGATAGTCCTCCCTCCGGGTGAACAACTAAAAAGCCTTCAGCACGCTAATGACATTATTACTGTGATGCTCAAGAAGGGCGTTGGAAGACAGTCGGCTCTCATCGCGTTGGGCGGCGGCGTGGTCGGCGACCTTGCGGGCTTTGTTGCCGCAATCTACCAACGCGGGGTACAGTTTATTCAAGTGCCGACGACGTTGTTGGCGCAGGTAGATAGTTCTGTGGGCGGCAAGGTTGCCGTGAACCATCCCCTCGGGAAAAATATGATCGGGGCATTCTACCAGCCGGTATTTGTTTGGGCAGACGCGAACTATCTGAAAACCCTGCCCCCACGTGAAATTTCGTGCGGGGCGGGGGAAATTATCAAGTATGGAGTCATTTCCGATAAAAAATTGTTCAAGTATCTGGAGGCGCACCTCGGCAAGCTCCTGCGTCTCGATACGGAAACAGTGATGCATGTTCAGGCGAGATGCTGTAAGATAAAATCCGATATAGTGCGGCGGGATGAACGCGAGAGCGGGCTTCGGATGAAGTTGAATTTCGGACACACCGTTGGCCATGCGCTTGAAGCGGCGGGCAAGTATAACGCGCTCAAACATGGCGAAGCGGTGCTGTTAGGCATGTTGGCGGAGAGCTTTATCGCACATAACATGGGGTTACTCGGAGCGGACTCGTTGCGCCGGATTGAAGCGCTGATACATCGTGTCCCGATGAAGCCTGCGGTCGGCACGCTGGATGTTTCTGCGGTCATCAACGCGATGAGCCATGATAAAAAAACGATAAAGGGGAAGAAGCGGTTCGTGCTTCCTACGTCTATCGGTTCGGTGCGCGTGGTGGATACGGTCGAGCGTTTACTTCTAAGGACTTCTGTGAAACGGGTTCTCGGACATTGAAGAACACACACAAGATGAAACGGCGGCAGATGGTTGTGGTGTGCGCCGGCATGATTGCCTTACTCATGTTTGCATCGTGCGAGCGCGATTACGGATTGGACGTCGGCGATTACAATAGTATCGGAACCATTGTTTATTCCCAGCACGTCCAGCCGATCTTCACTCAGAAGTGCGCTACGAGCGGCTGTCACAATGCGGAGACTGCGGCGGAAGACCTCGTGATGGATTCATGGTCATCGCTGATACAAGGTTCGCACCACGGGGCGATGGTGATTCCCTTCCGCCCGGAAAAAAGTCACCTGATTTTTCATGTGAATAGAAACACAGCGATTGCGCCGGTTGCAGAACCGCAGATGCCGCCCGATAAACCGCTCTCGGGAGACGAGGTGAATTTCCTGATGCGTTGGATCCGCGAAGGCGCTAAGAACGATTTTGAGCAAGTGCCGTTTGAGGAACCCCGGCACGGCAGGGTGCTTGTAACCAACCAGGCGGACGATGAAATAGCGGTCATCGATGTTTCCTCCAACTTGCTGATGCGCATGGTTTCTGTCGGCTCGTTGGATAACAGGGTGACTCCCCCGGAGGCTCCGCATAATATCGTTGTCGACCCTCTTCGGCAGGTGTATTATGTCAACATGATTGTCGCGAATGAAATTTGGAAATTCGATGCGCGGGAGAACGAGTTCTTGGGAAAGCTAAGCCTGGGCGCGCAGCGCTCTCCCGCTCAAATCGCGCTCAGCCTGGATGGAACGAAGGGCTACGTCACGAATTTTGATTTGACGAAAACGCACCGGGCAGTTCAGATATTCGATACACAAACGATGCAAGTGACTGACGAGATCTCAGACCAGCGTATGCAGGCGCCGCACGGCATCACACGGACGCCGGACGGAGGGTCGCTCTGGGTCGCCTGTCAACAATCCGATAACATTGCTATTCTCAGTGTCGGCGTTGACGTTGACGATGAAATTGAGATTGTGAAAGTAGATTCTACCGTGCCCGACCTTGCCACGTCTGATTACACGCCAAAATTCGGCCCGTACCAGTTGGTGTTCACATCGGACGGCAGGTATGCGTACCTTACGTGCCGATTCTCGAATGAAGTCAGGGTATTTGATACGGAAACGAAAGAACTTGTGAAGATTATTCCGGTGGGCGTCAACCCGCTGATTCTGGATATTACGCCGGATGACCGTTTGGTGTATGTGGCGAACCGGGGCACCGGAGCGAGTCCATCCCGGTCGGTTTCCGTTATTAACACGTTTACGCAGACGGAGATTATGAAAATTGAGAATGTAGGCGTTGAGCCGCATGGAGTTGTAGTCTCTCCGACCGGAGAGTATATTTATGTATCGTGCGAGAATGTCAGTTCACCGGACGAGCCGCACCATCCGGTCGAGGGATTGAATACGCCCGGTATCGTCGCCGTTATAAACGCACAGAATGAAGTAATAAAACGTATCGAAGTAGGAGCGTTTGCCGCCGGCATAGCCTTTTTACCGGTTCCTTAATGGAGTATTGAAATGACAAAGATGAAAGTTCGAACCCGCGTGGTGATACTTCTTACAACGTTTCTTGCCGTTGTCGGCGTCGCGTTTTCACAGACAGGCAACGGTTTCAACATGGAATTTCTCGGAAACAAAAACGACTACGCGCAGGTTGGGTTGTACTCGGCGTGCTGGGGATACACGGCTCCGAACGGAAGAGAGTACGCGCTCATCGGAGCTTACCACGGTACTGCCATCGTCGACATCACAGAAGCTCCTACTCTCGCAGAAGTGGCGTTTATTCCGGGACCGGATAATTTTTGGCGGGAGATGAAAACCTACGGCGAGTACGCGTACATTGTTACGGAAAGCGATGGGTTCGGCCTACAGATTGTCGATTTAAGAAATCTTCCCGATTCAGCCTCGGCTGTGAAGACGTACGCTTGGCAGGATACCGTGAACGGCACGCCGCGGACTATCTGGCGGGCGCACACGGTCAGTGTTGAAAATAACTATCTGTACCTCAACGGCGGAAATTTCAGCGGTATCAGGATTTTGGATTTAACCGACCCGGAAAATCCTGTAAAGGCTGGAGTCTATGTCGGTCCATATATCCACGATTCTTATATCCGCAACGATACAATTTATGCCTCGGCAATCAATAACGGCGGCGGCGTAGATATTATCGACGCGAGGGACAAAACAAATCCGCAACGCATCAAGCTCATTCAATATGTTGGTTCGGGTACGCATAACGCGTGGACAACGGAGGATGGCAAATACCTGCTTACGACGGATGAAATTGGAACGACGGACAAATCTCTAAAAATTTGGGATATTCGAGACTTGCAAAATCCCGTCATGATTTCAGAAGTACTGAGTCCGACAGCGATTGTCCATAACGTTTTCGTCAAGGGAAATTTAGCATATGTCGCGTGGTACAACGACGGGATCAAAGTGATTGACATTTCCGACCCGGCAAATCCCCAGATTGTCGGTTTCTATGACACATATCTTCCCGCCCAATCAGGTCTTTACGATGGCGCATGGGGAGCGTATCCATATTATCCGTCGGGAAAAGTCATCGTGTCCGACCGGCAGACCGGCCTCTATGTCCTTCAGTATAAAGAAGGAGGCACCTCGCCTCCGCCACCGCCGCCACCTCCCGTCCCTAACAATTTCGCGCTCCATCAAAATTATCCTAACCCGTTTAACCCGGAAACCACAATTTCCTTCGACCTCCCGGTTGATACATTCATAAACGTGAAGCTCTTCGGGCTGTTAGGACAAGAGCTGAAGGTTTTGCGGCAAGGAATCTACCCGGCAGGCAGTTACACCGTGCGTGTTGATGCGAGCAATTTATCCTCTGGCGTGTATATCTACCGTTTGGAAACTCCTGACTTTGTCCAGACGCGACGCATGGTGGTGATGAAGTAATCCGTTCACATACATGCCTGACGATTATCGCCTACACTGTGCAAGTTTCCACATACGCCTACGTTTAGTCGTTGCGTTGGCGATGACCGTTACTTCATCTATCGTCTATGCCCAGCCGTATCAGTGGCAGGTTCAGCCCTCGTTTACTGTTGTCCAACCCTCGATTCCTGTTGTTCCGAATCCGTTTTCCGGCGGCATTAATAATCCTATCGTACAATTCCTCGATATAGACGCTGACGGCGACCTTGATCTTTATCTACTGGATTCCGACGGCAGGTTGAATTATTACGAAAACACCGGCAATGCAAACAGCCCGGAGTTTATTCTGCGAAGTCTGGATGTATTCGACAACACTGCCGACCGTATTGCTCCGGGCACGTGGTTTCGTTTCGTTGATATTGACCGCGACGGGGACTACGATTTATTTTGCAACGCGCCCGTTTCTCTGGTCAAGTACTACCGGAACATCGGCTCGCCGCAAGTTCCGCGCTTCGAGTTACACAGCCCTCTTCTTCTCGATGACAACAATAACCCCGTCCTCAGCGAGTCCATCAGTATCCCGACGTTTGCCGACCTCGACGGCGACGGCGATGAGGATTTTTTTTCAGGCAACTCTATCGGCTCTATCTGGTACTACGAAAATACCGACGTCACCGGGCAGTCGTTTCAATTTCATTTTGTCACTGCGGAGTATGGGGGAATACAAATTATCGGTGCGCGGCGTGTGCCCGTGCCGGGTGAAGGGCTACCCGTCCAAACGAAAGCCGCGCTCCACGGCGCGATGGCAATAGACTTTGCCGACATTGACGGAGACGGCGACCTCGATTTGTTTTGGGGGGATTTTTTTAATCCAAGCCTCTACCATTTGGAAAACACCGGCTCGGCAACTCAGCCGCAGTTCGTCCTGCGCGATTCTACGTACCCCAAGCCGAATACCATCCAGACGAACGGTTTCAACATGCCGCAGTTTGTCGATATTGACAGCGACGGGCGGCTCGATATGTTCATCGGCGTCTTGTCGGGCTTGTCGGTGGATAATTTTCGATACTATAAGAATGAAGGCACAGCCGATAGCGCGGCATATGAGTTGCAGAGCCTTAACTTTCTTGCAACGCTCGACCACGGCGCGGCAAGCTCTCCCGTATTTGCCGACAGTGACGGCGACGGAGACCTTGACCTGATTATCGGAATCGAAGACGGCAAACTTGTGCAATACGACCGTGAGGGTGAGGGGGCAGGTTTACGTTTTGTCCTGAATCAGAATCCGCTCTATGCGCCGTCCGGTTTCTTTAACGCCAGCCCAGCATTCGGCGACCTCGATAACGATGGAGCAATCGACCTGATTCTCGGCGAAGCGAACGGACGTATTCACCTCTATCGCGGCTCCAACCGGGCGAGCGAGGATATGACATTCCCACTGCGGACGGTTGTCTTCGGACAAAACGCCGCGCCAGCGCTTGTGGATATTGATAAGGACGGCGACTTGGATTTATTCGTGGGGACGGGCGGCGGGCGGATCCGCTTCTACCGGAACGATGGAACGCCATCGCTCCACAATTTTGTTCTCGTGAGCGATTTCTTCGAATCCATCGATGTGGGCGATGATGCGAAACCCGTTTTTGTAGAGAATGACGGTAATTGGAATCTTGTGGTCGGCTCGCGCGATAGTTCACTCTATTATTATAGAAACAACGGCGGCGTGTTCACGCGTGATACGAATATGTTTACAGGCGTGCTGTCGTTCAGCCGCGCCGCTCCCGCGCTTAATGATGTTGACAACGGCGGAGACCTCGACCTGTTCCTCGGAAACTACAAAGGGGGGCTTCTGTTTTACAAGAATTTAAACGATGTACCGCCTCAGCCAATTCCCTCACATGTTCAGTTGTCACAGAATTATCCCAACCCGTTTAACCCGATAACGAATATCGAATTTCGAACGCCGAAGGGTGAAGTAATATCGCTACGGATATACGATGTTCTTGGAAGGGAAGTAGCTACGCTGGTGAATAGCACATTCGAGCCGGGTTCGTATTCAATAAGTTGGAATGCCGATAACTTGCCGAGCGGTGTTTATCTCTACCGGTTGCAGGCGGGGATGTATGTGGAAACGAAAAAGGCAGTACTTCTTAAATAGTCTCAAGTTACAGATAAAAGCAATCGTTAACACTGATGTCTTTGAATATGCAACCTTAGACTTGAAACTTGAAACTTTGAACTTTGAACTAAAAAAGCCTACCAATCAATCCTGCGTTTGCGGTCGCCTTCATTTCGGAATGGGCCTGTGTGTTTATCGCAGAGTGCAAGCGGATATTTCGAGTTGAATAATTCCGTCATTGTTTCCGGGCACCACTCCTGTGCTTTTTTCTTTGTCTCGACACAGATCGTATCGAGCACGACCGTTTCCGGCTGAGTGAACAGTTCAACGGGATACGCGAGGGTTGAGTCTTCGTACACTGATTTCATGAAGCGCGCGAAGATCGGTGCCGCGGCGCGCCCGCCTTGCCCGTCCGCAGTCGTAAATTTGATGCGGTGGTCGTCGAAGCCCACCCATGTGGCGGCAGAGAAATGCGGCGTAAAGCCGACGAACCACGCATCGCCGTAATCGTTGGTTGTTCCGGTCTTACCGGCGGCGGGGAAGTGGTACTGGAGAAAATTCCGCACGCGAATGCCGGTCCCACCGTTGATATTATCTTCGAGCATAGTAGTCATCAGATACGCGGTTTCCTTGTTGAGCACTTCGCGCCGTTCCGGAATGTTTTGTTCGATGACGTTCCCGTCTTTGTCTTCTATCCTGATAATTGCGAACGGGTCCACCAAGACGCCCTCGTTGGCGAATACGCCGAACGCGGAAGACATCTCCAGAGGAGTCACCTCCGGCGTGCCGAGCGCGATAGACTCATACGGAGGCACGGGCGATTTGATGCCCATACGGGTCGCATATTCGGCTACCACTTTTGCCGGGGCGATTTCAAGGATTGCCCGCACAGCAACAAGGTTAATTGAATGTTTCAGCGCTTCGCGAATAGTGTACTTCCCGCCGAAGGTGCCCTCGAAATTCCCGGGCGTCCAGCGCGTGCCGTCGGGCATCGGGATGGTCACCGGTTGGTTGAGCAGTTCGTAACTCGCAGGGTATCCATTATCCAGCGCGACCGTATAGACGAACGGCTTGAACGAGGAGCCGGGTTGTCGCCTGATTTGCGTTACGTGGTTTAACCCGTATTTGAATGTCTTGTAGTTCCTTCCGCCTACCATCGCGAGGATATACCCCGTATGCGGGTTGAGGACAACGAAGCCGACTTCGATTGTTTGCGCGGCTCGTTTCACCGTATTAATAAATGTCGTATCGCTGTGGAGCGCAATCACGATGCTATCCCGCGTGTGTTGTGTCGTCGCGCGCTTATACGCCGCCGATTCGCGGATCATTTTGTCGGTATTCTCCCGTAGAATTTCCGGCGACTTGTTCCAGCCCCATGTTTCGTCAAAACTTTTTTGAAATTCCGTCAGGTGTTCGTCAACTGCTTGGTTGGCAAACTGCTGCATACGGGAATTCAGCGTAGTGTAAACGCGCAAACCGTCGCGGTAGAGGTCGAACCCGTACTGCTCAGCTTTTTTTGCCATGTTCTGGCGGATCCATTCGACGTAATGGGGTGCGATACCTGCGCGTAATTCTGGGTCCGGTGTACGGAAGACCAGCGTATCCGCGCGAACGGCTTCGGCTTCTTCCGGCAACAGGTAACCGTCGCGCACCATCTGCCCGATGACGAGGTTCCGCCGTCCGTATGCGCGTTCGGGGTTGTTGAGCGGGTCGTAATAGCCCGGTCCTTTGAGCATACCGACGAACATCGTGTATTCGCCCACCGTCAGGTCGGCGGCGGATTTGCCGAAAAAGAGCTGAGCGCCGGATTCAATACCGTAAGCGCCCCGTCCGAAGAGCGAGACGTTAAAATACAGTTCGAGAATCTCCTCTTTTGTGAAGTTTCGTTCGATCTGTACAGATGTGATGAATTCTCGAAGCTTCCGCGTCACTTTATCGAAAAAGCTTTCACGTGCGCCTTGCAGGTTGTAGAGGTTCCGGGCAAGCTGTTGTGTTATCGTGCTCGCGCCTTCGCGGGTGAGGTCGAGAGCGGCTACGTTTTTCACCATCGCCCGCATTAAGCGCGGGAGATGAACGCCCCAGTGGCTGAAAAATGCCTTGTCCTCGGTGGCAATGAGCGCATCCACCATGCCTTTCGGAAGCCTATCCAGCGAAATGCGGGTGCGGTTTTTAATCGAGAATTGGTCGAGTACTTCGCCATCTTCCGAATAGACTTTCGTTGCTAACTCAGGACGGGGATTCTCCAGCTTTTCCAGGGAGGGTAAGCCCGTGGTGATGTAATACCCATACCACACGAGCAGGAAGAAAACGAGAACACTCCCAAGGATGAACCATTTCCGTTGTTCACGGAGGAAGCTCGTACTGCGTTTCAGCATGGAACGTCGGTATTCCGGGTCGTTGAAGTATCGCGCCATTTCTTCGGAGCTATATTTTGAGGAATCAGCCATGTCGTTTTTTCTGCGTTGCCTTCCACTTCTTTAGTTCCAGCTTTTTGCCGTCGAAGACCGCATACGTGTATTCCGAAATCCAATCTCCTAAATTGACGTAAGCGCCCTTGCCGATGTTCCGCCGGAGCGGCACATGGTTGTGCCCCATCACCACGAAGTCGAAACCATCCAGAATTTTTTTCTCGGCAAATGCCACCATGTCGTGTTCTTCGAACGTGCGTTTGCCGACGTGGTTGCGGCTTGCCTGCGACGACCCGCGGGCGATACGGCTCGCAAGATCCGGATGCAGAAGCGAAAACAGGAAAATGTTCAACCGGTTGCGGAGAATACGTTTGAGAATCCGGTAGCCGGTGTCGTTTTTCATCAAACCGTCGCCATGGTGTATATAAAAACGTTTTCCGTGGATGGTACGTTCAATCGGGTCGGGGAACACGTGTACGCCAAGCTCATCTAGAAAGTAGCTTTTCAGCCAGAAATCATGGTTTCCGGCTAAGTATGAAACGGCGATGCCCTTCTCCGTAAGTCCGGCGAGTTTATTGAACAGCCGGAAAAATCCCTTAGGCACAACAGTTTTGTATTCGAACCAATAGTCAAATAAATCGCCCACAATGAAGACCTGTTCGCCGTCGCGCTCTACTGTCTCCAGAAATTTGACGAGGGAATGTTCTTTCTTGAGTTCTTCTTCTTTCGAACCTAAGCCGAGATGCACGTCTGAAAAGAAATACGTTTTGCGCATGAGGCGATGTGTTTTCATGAGGACAGCAATTGGGGACTTGAGACGAGGTATAGTATTGTCGTCTATAGATAAAAAATCGGCAAAAAATGAGGCAAATGCAAGGAGGAGCTACTATCCATGCCTGCAAGGTTATCAAAAGCTCTTGTGTCTATCGCTTTCCTGAGAGCGGAAGGGAAATGATAAACGTGCTCCCCTTTTTATTGCGGCTCTGGACTTGTATCGCGCCGTCGTGCGCTTCCGCGATCCACTTGGCGATGGAGAGTCCCAAGCCGCTCCCGCCCGGATTGTTTTGTTGTGAGCGTTGGACGCGGTAGAAACGGTCAAACACTTTCTGGAGGTCTTTGCGGGGAATGCCAATGCCCGTATCTTTCACGCGCACAACCGCATGCCCGTTAACGCGTTCGAGTGTGAAAGAAATGGTGCCGCGCGGCGGAGTATATTTTATCGCATTATCAACAAGGTTGAGAAATAACTGGCGAAGCCTCATCGGGTCGCCGGACACAACCGTTGAGGAGAAAGCGCCAAGTTCCACTTTTATTCTTTTCTTAATGGCGAGCGTACGCGTATCCTCGGCGATTTCAGTAAGGATTTTATCCAGAGCGACTTCCGTGGATTGAAACACCAGCCTGCCTGATTCTGAGCGCACAAGCATCATCAGGTTCTCTACGATGGAGGAAAGCCGGACAAGTTCCTGATGAATACTCTCCAACAGTTCGCGCGCCGGCTTGGTCAGCTTGGCGTTACGCAATGCGACTTCAATTTCTCCCCGCATAATGGTGAGCGGTGTTCGCAATTCATGCGATGCTTCCGCGGAGAACCGGTTCACCTGTGAAAACGAAGCGTGCAGTCTTTCGGTCATTTCGTTGAAGGTTTTTGTGAGTCTTCCGACTTCATCATCCTCTACAGACTGAGGAAGTTGGACATTCAAATTTCGCGCCGTAATGGTTTCCACCTTCCGAGCGAGGTCGTCAACCGGTTTCAGCAGGCGATGCGCCAGCGCTAGCCCACCGACGAGTGCAATGAGGATGGTAAGCGGAGAAAGAAACAAGCGTACGGTCAGCACATTATCGAGAAGAGCGTATAACTCGTCCAGCGGGTAGGCGACAAAGATGGTGACAAATTCGCCTTTGGTAATCGCCAGGCGGAGTTCACGGCCGCTTTCGTCGGTAATCGTCGTGAGCTGAGTTGTGTCTCGCAGGACATCGCCTGTTTGGAAAACAGTTCCTTCCAGTAGCGGCGATTGATACAGCGCGTGATTGTTCCGGTCGAGGATTTGGATTACCTGTTGTCGAGGGTTAAGCAGGGTGTGGAGGAAAATCTCATCCCAGATATCCTGGTCCGTAATAAAGCCGACGCTATCCGGCTGGTTTTTCTTGAGCCGATCCAGTTCTGATACGGTAGAACGTTCGGGGGGGATGTGTTGTACCCGGGGCTCGATAAATTCTTTAAGCCACTTACTTTCGTCACGGAGCGATGTATCTAAGTTTTCGTACAAGGTGATACGCGTGAGGTAAAACGACGTCAATCCGGAGAGGAGAAGTGCGGCGGCGACAAGCGAGGTGTACCAAAACGTCAACCGGACACGTATGGTGCGGAATCGGATCATTCGATTCGTTTGGATTTCCCGGCGTCCATCAGCATGTAGCCTTTGCCGCGAATCGTTTGCACAATTTTTGCAGGATAACCGGTATCGATTTTCTTACGGAGGTGGTTGACGTAAACATCGATGACATTAGTGCCGGGGTCGAACGTATAGCCCCAAATTTCTTTCGCGAGTTGTTGACGGGTGACCGGATGGGAATGGTTGCGCATCATGTACTCAAGCAGTGAAAACTCACGCGAGGTAAGGTCTATCGCTTTTCCGCCTCGAACCGCTTTGCGCGTGATCGTATCTAACTGGAGTTCGCCGACACGCAAAACGGTTTTTGCACTTTGCGAACGCCGGAGCAGGGAACGAACCCGGGCGAGCAGTTCGCTGAAAACGAACGGCTTGGGGAGATAATCGTCCGCGCCGTCATCCAACCCGTGCACTACGTCTTCCTTGGCATTGAGTGCGCTCAGCATCATCACGGGTGTGCGGATGTGGTCTTTGCGAAGCGCCTGAAGCACTTCAAAACCGTTTTTCTTCGGCAGAAGAATATCCAGCACGACAAGGTCGTATTCACCCGACCGCGCTTTCCGTTCGCCGGTTTTTCCGTTATCCGCCGTATCGACGAGATACCCTTCCGCCTCGAGACCCTTTTTGAGGAATCGAGCGACTTTCTCTTCATCTTCAACGACTAAAATATGCATACGAATTCAGGATGAATCTATGAATAGACAGTGTGCGGCGCCGGGAGAAAATTCTCTTGAAGGTAGTGTATTTCTCTCAGAGTTTCAAATAGCTCGAGGATCATTCAAGTACAGCGTGTTTGAATATCGCTCTTATTTCCGTATATTTTTTTATGTCCCGCCGCAGTAGAACCTCTGAACCGACGCAGTTGTTTATGACCATACATAGATGAGACGACTCATTCCCATATTATGTACCGCACTGCTCCTGCAGGGTTGTGTCCAGACGCTCGCGATTCGAACGATGGGCGGCATTCTCGATTATGGGTTTGAGGCGTTCAACGAGGAGAGCGACCTGCTTCTGGCAGAGGACGCACTAGGTTCCAACCTGAAACTCCTCGAAGCGCTCATCAAAGGCGACCCGGAGAATGAGGGGTTACTGCTGATGGCGTCCCAGGGCTATAGCGCGTACGCTCTCGCGTTTGCCGAGGACGAAAGTCCGGAACGCGCGAAAGTGTTCTATTTGCGGGGACGTGAGTACGGATTGCGGCTCTTGAGGTTGAATTCGAAACTACGCGCCGCGCTTGACGGCGACGCGGCGGCGCTGGTGAGTACGTTACAATCACTCTCGAAGGACGATGTGCCCGCTGTCTTCTGGACGGCGTTCGGCTGGGCGGGGTATGTCAACATCGCCCGCACGGATTTGGAGGCTCTTGCCGCTCTTCCGAGAATCAATGCGATGATGGAATTTGTCTTAGCGCGCGACCCCGGGTATTACTATGGCGGGGGACATCTGTTTTTCGGTTCGATTATCGGCAGTACGCCGGCGGTACTGGGCGGGAAGCCCGCTCGCGCGAAAGAGCATTTCGAGAAAGCGCTCGCGCTGAACGGCGGGAAGTTCCTGATGACGCACGTGTATTATGCTAAAACGTACGCCGTGCAGGTGCAAGATAAACAATTGTTTGAGTCGTTGCTGAATACGGTGGACGAAGTTTCGCTGGAGATTCTCCCGGAAGCGCGCTTGCCGAACGCTGTCGCGAAGAAAAAAGCCCGGATTTTGCGGGAAGCGATGGACGAATTATTCATGGAATAGGATGATCAATGAAACGTAGAACGCTCTACTTTTTCCTGTTTGCTTTTTTGGTCAGCACGTGTTATTCCCAGCAATTCACGATCAAATTCGCCACGATCGCGCCGGAGAACAGCACCTGGTATAACGTGATGAAAGAGTACGACGCCGCGGTGCGCAAGGAAAGCGGCGGCAGGCTGAAGTTCCAAATTTATGCCGGGGGGGTTTCGGGCGACGAACGAGCCGTCTTGCGGAAAATCCGCATCGGCCAATTGCATTCCGGCGGGTTTACCGGCGTGGCGATGGGGGAGATTGCCCCGTCAGTCCGTATTCTCGATTCACCCTTCTTGGTCCGTAACAATGAAGAAGTTGATTTTCTTGCCGCGCAGTTCGAGAAGGACTTCGAGCAAGCGTTCGAGAAGGGCGGCTTCGTCTTGCTCGGCTGGGCGGAGGTCGGGTTTGTGCATGTGTTCACCAATGCACCGATCCAAAAACCGGACGATTTAAAACATATCAAACTGTGGACGTGGGAAGGCGACCCGGTGGCTGAGGCGGCATTTCGCGCGTTGGGTATCAGCCCGATTCCCATCGCGTTCCCGGACGTGCTGACCTCGCTCCAAACCGGGCTGATTGACGCGTTTTATTCGACGCCGTATGCAACCATTGCGTTGCAATGGCATACGCGCGCAAAGTATTTGGTGGAGACGCCGATTTCAAGAGCGGCGAGCGCGGTATTGCTTGCAAAAAATTATTACGACAAACTTCCGGCTGACCTTCAAGAAATTCTCATGCGCAATGGAAGGACGATCCTTCCCAAGCTCGTCAAACTTGTCCGCGAAGATAATATCAAATCTACAGAGCTGTTGAAAAAATCAGGCATTATCATCCAACAGGTGAAAGACAGCGAACTGCCGATCTATATCGAAGCCGGCAAACGCGCCCGCAGGTCGCTTGTCGGCAAGCTTTACACGGAAGATTTCCTCGATACCGTTGAGCGCTCGCTCGACGAATTTCGTAAGAACAACCGGACGAGCAAATGAAGATTCTGCAACGCGTCGACGCGCTGCTTAATAAGTTCGAAGGAACACTGCTTGTCGTATTCCTTGCCGTCATGCTCGTGATGGCGTTCCTGCAAGTCATCCTGCGTAATTTTTTTTCCTTCGGTTTTGCCTGGGCGGACATCGTGCTCCGCCATCTCGTCCTCTGGATAGCATTTTTCGGCGCGGCGATGGCGACAAGCCATGACCGGCATATTTCCATCGACGCATTTACACGGTTTCTTCCCGAACGCGTGAAACACGCCGCCCGCGTGGTGACCAACCTGTTTGCCGCCGTCGTGTGTTTTTATTTGATGTCTGCTGCGAAAACGTTCATAGAATCCGAAATCGAATTCAGCACTGTGATCTTCGGCGACGTGCCCGCGTGGTACGCGCAGGTGATTATTCCGGTCGGGTTCGGATTGCTGATGGTGCACTTTGCTGTGCGCGCGCTCCTCGACCTGCGGTCGGCAATCAAAGGAGCGGAGGCGTAATGGAAATTTGGCTCATCGTCATTGGGCTGGTGTTGCTTGCGCTCTTCGGCTCGCCTCTTTTTTCCATCATCGGTGCGATTGCCCTCATTGCGTTCTACAATGCCGGTATCGACACCTCTGCCGTCATCATCTCTCTCTATACGATTGCGGAAACCCCCACGCTCATCGCTATACCGCTCTTCACGTTCGCCGGATACATGCTCGCTGAAAGCAATTCGCCAAAACGTTTGGTGAACCTCGCGCAGGCATTATTCGGCTGGATGCCCGGCGGATTGGCGATTGTCGTGTTGGTCACGTGCGCATTTTTTACCGCGTTCACAGGTGCTTCAGGCGTTACCATTGTTGCGCTCGGCGGGTTGCTGTATCCTATTCTCCTAAAAGAGGGATACCCAGAGCAATTTTCGCTCGGACTCGTGACCACATCGGGAAGCCTCGGATTGTTATTCCCGCCCAGCCTGCCGATTATCATCTACGGGCTTGTTTCGAAAGCGAGCATCGACCAGATGTTCATCGCGGGCATTCTTCCGGGATTTTTCCTGCTCTTCGCTCTGGGATTATACTGCATGCGCGTCGGGATAAAATTCCATGTGCCGCGCACGCCATTTTCCTGGAAGAACGTGCGCACGACGTTGCGCGAAGCCGTGTGGGAAGTTCCGCTTCCTATTATTATTCTCGGCGGAATTTACGGGGGGTTGTTTACTGCGACAGAAGCCGCCGCCGTGGTTGCATTCTATGTGCTTGTCATCGTCGTGTTCGTGTATAAAGATTTATCGGTGCGCGAGGGCTTGCCGCGCGTGATGAAAGAGAGCATGCTTGTCGTCGGTGCGATTCTTATTATTGTCGGGACGGCGTGGGGACTGACGAATTTTCTCATCGACGAGCAGGTTCCCCAGCAGTTGTTCGCGCTGGTGCGGGAAACCATCGACAATAAATTCACCTTCCTGCTTATTCTCAACGCATTCCTCATTGTCGTAGGGATGATGATGGATATTTTTTCTGCGCTGATTGTCGTTGTGCCGTTAATCCAACCCATTGCAATGGAATTCGGCATTGACCCGGTCCACCTCGGCATCATTTTTCTGACGAACCTTGAAATCGGCTACTTGACGCCGCCCGTAGGGCTGAATTTATTCCTTTCCGCTCTGCGGTTTAAGAAATCCATATTCCATATTGCCCGTTCGGTGCTGGTCTTTATTGCTATCCTGTTTGTTGCTCTCATGGTCATTACGTATGTTCCCGAACTCAGTTTGTGGTTGGTAAAACCGGCTGGGTAAAGCCACTGGCGTACTGGTTATTTTTTTTTTACATTAGGATATACTATAGTCCTACAAAGGAGAATTTCCAATGCTCTCAAAATCAATGCTCAAAGCGTTGAATGAACAAGTAAACCAAGAACTGTACGCATCGTATCTGTATCTCTCGATGTCCGCGCACTTTGAATCTGCGAACCTGCCGGGGTTTGCGCTTTGGATGCAAGTGCAGAGCAAGGAAGAAAACGGGCACGCGATGAAAATTTATAAATATATTCACG
>DASWKY010000072.1:0-3741 GCA_036396395.1 Bacteroidota bacterium
ACAAGAATTTACTTCTGACTTTGGCGTTTACTCTGGTCTCGTTCGTCGATTTCTTTAATAAATTCGTCATATCGAGTATTTTGTTCGGGCGTCAATAACTTCCTGATCTCAAGCCGCATGGAATCACGCTCCATTTTGAAGATTCCCGAATACTGCTGAGAAATACCGTTGATCTTGGAACGATGGAATTCAATAATAGAGTCGGCGAGAGCGGATTGTTCGGGTGTTAACTGGAGTTTTTCGGTAAAATGCTTTCGAATTTCCGTCCGGTTCGGCTTTTTCCCGTTCCCGCTTCTCTTGCCAAAGTATGTATTGCCGACAAACCCCCCGCCTACACCGCCGAGAAGAAAAGCGATAATGATAAACCAAAATGTTTTTGTTTTTGCTTCCATGAAATAGTTCCTGTTTAACGTTCTATGACTGCCAACATGATATCATCTTCCGATACTTCGCCCCGTAAGAGAGTTTTTTGAGCTGTGGAATCAACAGAGACTCCGGAAAAGCCGGGCTCGATCACAACTTGCGATTCAGTGCTATCCAGACTGCCCACGCTCACGACGAAAAAAACAACGACGGTAAGCGCGAGAACAAGACGTCGAGCAAACACATTGGCGCCCTGCCATACCGCTTGCGGGTCGCTTTGAAGACGGGCGGTCCGCGCGATATTCGATGCAAAGTTCGTCGGCAGTTCTCTGACAGCAGAAGCGCGTACTTCAGCACGAAGTAGTCTATACTCGTCAACCGCCCTGCGGCAATCCTTGCAGGCGGCAACGTGGCTTCTGATTTCCTCGGTCTCTAGAGCAGAGAGTTCACCATCTGCGAACGCAGAGAGTTCTCGTTGTATCGTCTCATGGCTCATAATCGTTCCTTAAAGTAGTCTTTGAGTAATTCCCGCAGTTCTGCACGCGCCCGGAATATCCTCGATTTAACTGCTTGCGGTGTAATCTTTAATACGTCCGCAATATCAGCGTACGACAAGTCATTGTATTCTCGTAATATCAGCGCCGTTTTATGGTCGGGAGAAAGCTTATCCAACGCCTGTCTCACAACATTCTTCTTCTCATTTCCCAACACTTCGTCAAGTCCAGTGTTCAGGTCTGCTGATTTTTGCTCTTTCTCCAGCCGGTCTTCAGAGAAAAAATCGAGAGAAAGAGTGCGCCTGATCTTGCGCCGCCGAAACTCATCGATACATAAATTCACCACAATCCGGTACAGCCAGGAATAAAACGACGAATCGAATTCAAACCTGTTGAGCGATTTGTACACACGAAGAAAAGCTTCCTGCGACAAGTCCTCAATGTCAGCACGGTCTCCCATGGTCAGGTAAATGATGTTCGCAACCTGACGCTGGTAGCGGCGGACAAGCTCTTCGAACGCACTCTCATCGCCCGCTTGAAAGGAGCGAATGAGGTGCAGGTCATCGTGTACCGGGTTCACAATCGCAAGAGTTAGACGAGGACAGTATGAAAAAGTTTCTATCCAACGTGGGGAGTGTCGCGAAACAACGAACGCCAAACTCCCGTTGTATAAGGACAGGTTTTACTGTGATTTATACGGCTTTCGTTTTTAATGTGCGGTCAATAACACCGCCCCCGAGGAGGTCTTTGCCTTCGTAACAGACGACGGACTGTCCCGGAGTAATTGCTTTTTTGGGCTCATCAAAAACGATTCGAAATGAATCTTCCTGTAGAGGGTATAACGTGGCGGGAGAATGCACATCTTTGTAGCGAACTGCGGCTTCGACACGCAATGGGCTTTCGAGACGCTCGAAGCCGATAAAGTTGACCTTACGGGCGATAAGTTCGCGGTCGAACAAATCGGCGTCTCGACCGATATGCACGGTGTTTGTTTCGCTCTCAACCCCTGTTACATAGACGGGTTCGCCAAACGCGCCGATGCCCTTTCGCTGGCCGACGGTATAAAACGGATAGCCGCGGTGCTTGCCGACGACCTTTCCGTCCCATACAATGTCTCCGTCCATCACTTCTGCCTCAAGCTGGGGAACACGCTCTTTGAGAAATCGCTCATACTTGTTGTCGGATACGAAGCAAATTTCGTAGCTTTCTTGTTTCGCCGCTGTTCGAAGATTGTATTTCTGTGCCAACGCGCGCGTTTCTGATTTCGTCTGTGTGCCCAACGGAAACACCGTCTTGCTTAGGGCAGTCTGCGAAAGCGCCCAGAGCGCGTAGGATTGATCCTTCTTCAAATCGTTCGCCTGAGAAATAATATAGCGTTTCCGTGCCTCATCAAACCGTACTTGAGCGTAATGTCCCGTGGCGATATAATCTGCGCCAAGGGCGTCGGCTTTTCGTAAAAGCTCACCCCATTTAATTTCGCGGTTACAGATGATACACGGGTTCGGAGTGCGTCCGAGGAGGTATTCACTGACAAAATTATCGATGACCTCTTTGCCGAAAGCGTTTCGGAAATCAACGACGTAATGCGGAATGCCAAGTTGGGCGGCGACCATCCTCGCATCGTGAATCGCTCCTAACCCGCAACAGCTTGTCTCGTTTGCGACGTTGCCGCCTACGTCGTCGAATTCGTACGTCTTCATCGTCACACCGATGACATGATGTCCTTGTTCGAGCAATAACGCCGCCGCAACGGAGGAATCTACTCCACCGCTCATTGCTACCACAATCGTATGTTTTCTGTCGTTCTTCATTACCGTATTTCAAAAGTACGAAAAGTTTGGACGATTTGCAAAAAAAATAGAAAAGGTGGTCGTGAGACCACCTTTTCTATACGCTTGAAAACGATAAGACTATTAACCGGACTGCCGTGCCTTGGCGAGTTCCTTTTTGAATACTTCGTATGTCCGCTTACCGACAAGAAACGATTGCCGTTTACCGTTTTCATCATACATAATGGTTGTCGGCAATGCGCCGTTCCATTGAGGGTCGAGAGCATTCACAAACTCATCCGGATCCTCAACATCGGCAACCAAGACTCGGAAGGTTACCTTGTTGTCCTGCAAAAAGGGTTGAATTAATGATTCAACTTCATCCGGATAGTCGAAGCTGATGGCAACGAACTCAACATCGGAGCCGGACATTTCATCAGCGAGCTTGACGATATCGGGAAATTCTTCAACACAAGGCTGGCAATATGTAGCCCAGAGATTAAGAAACAAGACCTTGCCATCCCGCTGAGCGATAAGTTGCGCGACGCCTTGTGCGTCAACTACTTCTACCGGCTGAGCCTCAAATCCGGTCGCGGCGCTAAGGGCGGATTTCGCTGCATCCTCCCCGCTTTCGCGCTGACCACACCCGAGAAGCAGTACTGCGCCAAACAGAAGAATGACTACTCGAATCACTCATTCACTCGTTTAATGGTGCAACCGAATGCTTTCGTCGTCGGAATGGTCACGGCTTTGCCGGCGAGAATCTCATCCAACGTGCGGCGCAGGTCTTTTTCCTTCACATCTTCAAGTCGGCGAGAATTATCAATGCGCCCATGATAGAGCAGTTCGAAACTGGAATTCAATACATAAATTTCAGGCGTGAACGATGCTTCGAACCTATCGGCGATGACGTTATTCCAGTCTTTCAAGATCGTGAAATCAAGACCGTTATCTTTTGCGTGTTTTTTTATTTCCTCGACACTCTCCTGCTTGTTCGGATTGATTCCGACGAAGGCAACATTCTTTCCTTTATAGTCTTTGAAGATTTCATTCATGCGTTCGTTGTAGGCATTCGAGATCGGGCACTGCGTTGCAACAAACAGCAACACGATAGC
>DASWKY010000073.1:0-8806 GCA_036396395.1 Bacteroidota bacterium
AAGGCTTCTCTCCGAAAATAGCGGCTGTTAATCCGGAAGGTATTGAAATGATAGAAGAAGAGCTTTCAACCGAAGCGGCTCATCCTGAAACGTTTACATTCGAACAAAATCATCCGAACCCCTTTAATCCCGAGACGGTTATCCGGTATTCTCTACCCGAACAAAGCATAGTAAACCTTAGAATTTATGATATGTTAGGTCGGGAAGTAAGAGCGCTTGTCGAAGAAAAACAAAACGCAGGCAGTCATAGCCTCGTGTGGGATGGAAATGATGGGACGGGAAATCAGCTCGCAAGCGGGGTTTACGTATACCGGTTTGTCGTTACTCCGCTCGAAAGCAAAGGGACTAAGAGCTTCGTGACGTCAAAGAAAATGGTTTTAATGCGTTGATTTCATCCACTAATTTTATCAGGAGTTGTCATCATGCGAACACAATATAAGATAACGTTACTAACAATCTTGTTATTGATAGTCACGGCTGTTGCTGTATCAGACGTAAAAGAAGCCCGCGGCGTCGTCTTGCGGAAAGTTGATAAGCAAGGTGGGAACGGGTTTCAGATACGGGTCAGCGTTGTCATTCCTTCTCTGCCGGAACAAGCCCGGATTGACCGAGTTGTTCTTATCTTAGACCAGCCGTTTGAAATGCCCACAGAACCCGACTTGAATGCCGAGGGTGAACCTATGGAAATGAAACCCGAACCCAAAGGCATGAGAAATAAAACCGCCTGGCCGTTGCATCTTAATGTCTATGGTTTTGAGGTAGAGCGGGCTTCGCAAAGCGCCGAGTGGCTTCAAGAAAACAACTCCAAGCAATCTTTGGTAGGCTCGGGAGCACTTTTACCGTCTGGACAATTACAATATTTACGTGAACAAGGGAGGTGGAAGGATGAGGCGGCTAAGTTTGATGTGACAAAATTTGTCGCTGAAGCATCAAAAAACGATGGAAAAACTCTGGAATTTGTCATAGCGAGTGATGGAGAGAAGAGTAGGCGTGTGAATTTTTCCAAACTAGGGTTTGACCTCTCGAAACTAACGGCACGATTGCGGGTTTACTATACAGAACCACTACAGGAATTGCCTCCAGGCTACGAACAATAACGAAAACGTCCCAGTAATTTACTGAAATCACACCAAACCCCCGACAACATGCCGGGGGTTTGTGTTATACTCTGCGTTTTTTGCATCCCGCTGTTTTCTTGCGGGACACTACTCAATTACTTTGGCTCCACTACTCCACCGCCTCACCTCTGGCGCACCTTTACACTACCGAGACCGGCTTCGAGTTCAAACGTCAGCCGCGCCTTTGCGCGTTGGTAATTGTTGGTTTCGTATATGCCTTTTTTCACTTTCTTCAAGCCGTCGTCAACGTCAAACTCAGCGAACCAGTGGTCTTCAAACTCCACGCGGGCGGCAGTTTCGCGGGGGATGTAAATCGTCACCGCTCCTAACCCGACTTCTACTTTTATTTTTGCATCTTGTTGTAGTTTACCGCCGAAGTCCAATTTATACGCTCCCACGCCTCCGCTAAAGCTCATTTTCTCGAAATTCAAGTTGGCAAGATTCCTTGCGTCGAATTTGCTAACGCCGGATTCAATATCCACTTTCTCGGCTACGATGGGGTTCGGCTCGTCGCATGTTAATTCAACGGAACTTGCGCCCGAGGAGACGGAGAGATTCTGGATTTGCAAGCCTGTCAGGTCAATCTCGCCTTGACCGGCGCCGAATTCGATGTTAAGGTCGAGGGGAACCGCGTCGGTAAATTTCAATATCCATTCGCGTTTCCTTTCACCCTTTTTTCTACCCCACCAGCGGGAATCCTCGTGGTCAGTTTCAATCTTCAATTCGCCGCGGTCGCCGCGAAGCCGGTAATCGACGTAGGGGCTTCGACTCTCATTTTCCTGTCGGAACTCAGCCGAGACGATTTTGTCTCTCTCGCCCTTGGCGATGACAATACTGCCGAACGCCGCCTCAATATCCGCCCGCACTTCTTTTTCAGTCGTGCGCGCAATATCCTTGCGGATAATTTCAAGTCCCAGCACCGCGAGCGCAACCGATGTAGCCGCGAGTATCAGCAGTACCGCAGGGGTAATATAGAGTATCGGGCGTTTCATGCTCATACGGGGCGCTCCTATGCGGGCGTTTCCCTCATTATCTTACGGAAATAAAGAGGTGGAGTTACAGCATACGTCAGTAATTTCTGAGCTTATTGCGGAGATATTTGTAGAGCATTTCACGCGCACGGAAGATATGGGCTTTCACCGTGCCGAGCGGGAGGTCTAAGAGTTCGGCGATTTCCTGGTAGTCTTTTTCTTCGGTGTGGCGTAAAATAATCACTTTTCGGTATTTTGGGGGCAGAGAGTTAATCGCCTCTTCGAACAGATTCTTCTTCTGCCCTTCGATCATCTCACGGTCCGGCTCGTAACTGGAATCCGGCACCTCGAACGTAAACTCGCTGTCCGCCGATTCTATCGGTTTGTTGATGGAAAACGTGGCGAGTTTTTTTCTGCGGATATAGTCTATACAGTTATTCGTGGCAATCTTGTACAGCCACGTGGAAAAGGCGTATTCGTTATTATAGCTTGCAAGCGACATGAACGCTTTAATGAACGCTTCCTGCACGAGGTCTTCGACTTCGTCTTTTTCCCGCACCATTCGGTAGATGAGATTATAGACGGCGTCGTGGTGCTTTCGCTTGAGTTTTTCGAACGCCGGCTGGCGTCCGGACAGCGCGTCTTTAATAAGACGAGCGTCTTCCTCGCGCGACTCGGTACGTTTTTGGTCGGCAATGCTCGGAGACGTGGTCGGGACTGTATGGCGGGAAGAGTTATGTTTCTTTTTCGATGGGGGCATTCGTGCGATGCACGCATGTTGCCGTCAGAACGAGAACCTTCCAGCAACATTGTGTGTTACTAGTATACAGAAAAATTCCGAGAGCCGCAACGGTTGCAATACTCTGCTTATTTCTTTATGTTGGAGAAATGTGCAGATTGCCGAACATCAACCACGCGTATGCTCATCACGTTTGAAGGCCTCGATTTTTCAGGGAAGTCCACGCAGATTAAACTTCTTGCCGAACGGCTGAAGCAGGAAGGACATGAGGTACTTACCTTGCGTGAAGCTGGCGGAACGCCTATCGGAGAAAAGATCCGTACAATTCTTCTTGATACGCAATCGACAGGAATGACGTCTCTGGCGGAATTTTTGCTCTATTCGGCGAGCCGGTCACAGCTTGTGGAGGATGTCATGAAACCTGCCCTTGCCTCTGGCAAGGTGGTTATCTCCGACCGTTTCTATGACTCTTCCTCAGCGTATCAAGGCTGGGGGCGAGGTTTGCCTCTCGATATTCTTCGGGCTATTAATCAGATGGCAAGCGGCGGGTTACAACCGGACCTGACATTTTTCATCGATATCCCGCTCAACGAAGTTGAAAGACGAATAGAAGAACGTGGAGAGGGCAAAGACCGGATAGAATCCGGCGGGCATGCATTTTACGAACGCGTGCTTCAAGGATACCTCGCGCTCATTGCAGAACACGAACGGTTCAAACGCATCGACGGTATGAAATCAATCGAAGAAATCAAGAGTGTCATTTGGAATGCGGTGAACGCGAAATTGAACGAACGAAAGACATCATTATAATATTGCGGAGAGGGGTGTTATGCAACGACGAAAATTACAAGTAATCGTTATCGCCTGCACGTTTGTTGCTGTTTTCTCGGCAGGCTTTTACAATGTCGCGGACTCGGAGTTACTTTTGAAAATTTACCGCGGTATTGACCTGTTCGGCAAGGTCTATAAAGAAGTCGCCACGAACTATGTGGACGACGTGGACCCCGATGAATTCATGCGCGCTGGTATCGACGGGATGCTGAAAACACTCGACCCGTACACGGTCTACATCGGTGAAAAGGACAGCGATGAAATCGACCTCGTCACCACCGGCAAGTACGGCGGCGTGGGTATCACGATTGGCGTGCGAGACGGAATGATTATCGTTGTCAGTTTGCTGGAGGGCTTGTCTGCCGCCAAGCAGGGTATCCAAATCGGCGATAGGATTTTGGAGATCGGCGGCAAAACGGCTACCGGTTTGCGGCTTGACCAAATACGCCTGCTGGTGCGCGGTGCGCCGGGTACGGACATCAGAATGAAAATTGAGCGTGAAGGTGAGCCGCAGTCGTTGGAATTCATCCTTGTGCGTGAAGAGATTTCCGTCAAAAATGTCACGTACACCGGCTTTGTCGAACCGGGTATCGGATACATCAAGCTCGAACGGTTTTCGCGCACAGCCGGCGATGATGTGCGCCAGGCGATGAAGGAGCTTCGCGCAACGGGTACTCTCAGCGGCCTCGTGCTGGATATCCGGGAGAACCCCGGCGGCTTGCTGGATGTTGCCGTCGATGTGTCTGCAAAATTTTTGCCCGAAAGCAGTCTCGTCGTGTCTACGCGCGGTCGGAAGGATAACAGCCAGCGCAAATATTATTCCACCGAAAAGCCGACGCTCCCCGAAGTTCCGCTTGCCGTCCTTGTCAACGGGAACAGTGCCAGCGCCAGCGAAATCGTGGCGGGCGCGGTTCAGGACCTCGACCGCGGTATTATCGTCGGGGGGCGCACCTACGGCAAGGGACTTGTGCAGACGATTACGCGACTCTCGGAAAAAACGTCGCTGAAGATGACCACCGCGCGTTACTATACACCAAGCGGTAGAAGCATTCAGGAACTCGACTATTCGCACCCGACAGAGAACGGCGGCTTTGCGACGATTCCCGACAGCCTGCGCAAAGTATTCCATACCGCGCATGACCGGGAAGTGCTGGAAGGCGGAGGCATTTTACCGGATTCCGTTGTAAACGACCCGGAGCCGAGCAGGTTCTACCAGGAGCTTATGCGCAAGGCAATGCTCTTTAAATACGCCAACCGGTATGCGGCTCAAAACACGACCCTACCGGAACACTTCGAGGTAACGGACGAAATGCTGAAGGACTTTGAGGCATTTCTGAAGGAGAGAAAGTTCGAATACCATAGTGAAGCGGAATTGAAGCTCCGCGACTTGCGCGACGTTGCGGAAAAATCAAAGTACGGCAGGGAATTTTTAGAGAGCGTGGACAGGTTGAACACGATGGCGGAACGCGAAAAAGGCTCTGCCTTACAGCGGAATAAGAAGGAAATTCAAATTGCCCTGAAAGCCGAAATTCTGAGCAGGCTTAAAGGCGAAAAAACGCGCATCGAAAGCTCCATGCGCGACGATTCCCAGCTTTTGACAACTGTCGCCCTCTTGAAGAACAAGAAGGCGTACGATGCGCTGTTGAGCAGGAAGAAAAAATAAGGAGGGGTTTCAGGCGATACGGTGTAAGCAACAAAGCCCGACGGAAGTCGGGCTTTGTTGCTTACGTCTCAAACAATTGCAACTGAGGCAGGGCGTCCTTCACGAGTTTCGCGATATATTCAAAGTCTTCCTTCCGGTTCACGAAGTCCAGATTGTCGCTTGGAATCACTAAGAGCGGCCCGATTTTGTAATTCGCGATCCATTCATCGTAGAGATGATTGAGTTGTTCCAGGTACGAACGCTGGATACCCTGTTCGTAGGACCTGCCGCGCCGTGAAATTTGTTTTGTCAATGTATCAACAGTGGCTTTTAGATAGATCATGAGGTCGGGAGGCTTGAGGTATTCCATCATGACATGGAACAATGAAACATAGTTCTCGTAGTCCCGCGGGGTCATGTTGCCGATTTCATGGAGGTTGCGGGCAAAGATCTCGGCGTCTTCGTAAATAGAGCGGTCTTGAATAACGGAAGAATCGCCTTCAACGATGAGCTTGTGGCTTTTGAACCTGTTGGCGAGGAAATAAATTTGTAGATGGAACGACCACCGTTCCATATCGGCGTAAAAATCGGAGAGATACGGATTATCATCCACCGACTCGTAGTAGGGCTTCCAGCGGAAGCGTTCGCCCAACATGCGTGTGAGCGACGATTTGCCGGCGCCGATGTTGCCGGCTACAGCTACGAAGACTGTTCCTTTTTCCATTGTGTTGTGTGTGAAGTGAAATCTCGGCTCAATATATCGGAAGGGAGAATCAAATACAAGTTCATCCTTGTGGTCGTCTCAAAAAAAGAACTAATCCGAAGGTCGTCAGACTTCGATGGACTCTGTTGAGCGTCCCTGCCTCCGGCAGGCAGGTCGCCGAGGATTTCGTGGAGAAGAAAAACACTGCTCGGTGGGACGCCTTCGCTTTAAGCCGACGTATATATCAAGAAAAAAGGGGAACACGGTGTGTTCCCCTTTTTTGTCGGTTCTCGTTTTGACGTTTGTCGTAGCGTCCTCGTACCGCTCGGCTACTTGAAAGCCGCGACGGCTTTCTCGACATTCTCGTGATGGTCGAATACGGTAATCAGCTTGGTGACGATGAGCAGGCTCTCGATTTTATCGGACGCGCGGGCGATTTTCAGGTCGCCGCCGGCGTTGCGTATCGTTGTTAAACTGCCGATGAGCATGCCCAAGCCCGAGCTGTTCATAAACTTCACGTCATGCAAGTCGATGACGACTTTCGTCTTCTTCGTTTCGATGAGTTTGTGAAGTTCATCGTTGAGCGCGGTGGCGTCCGGACCTCCCATCACGTTGCCCTTCAACTCAATGACCGTTACGTTGTTGACATCTTTGGTTTTGAGCTTCATGTGCCGCTCCTCGTGAGTGTAGAAAAACTGTTTCGGCTATTTAGCTTTTTTTTGCCGCAAATTCCAGTCCAAAACAATGGCGCTGGCTATGTAAATGGACGAATACGTCCCCGCGATGGTTCCGACCGTTAAGGCGAAAGAAAACGCCCGTGTCACTTCCCCTCCGCCGAGCAGAAGGATAAAGAGCACGGCGAAGATTGTGCCGTTGGTAATGATAGTACGGTTGAGCGTGTCGTTCAGGCTCCGGTTAATCACCTCGCCCAGCGACATCGTCTTGTAGATTTTCAGATTCTCCCGGATACGGTCGAATACGACCACTGTGTCATTCACGGAGACACCGACAAGCGTGAGGAATGCCGCCACGACTTCTTGCGTAATTTCCAGATTCAATTTCGGGAAGACTCCATCCAACAGAGACATCACGCTCAGTGTCACGAGCACGTCGTGGAACAACGCGGCAACCGCGCCCACGCCGTAGATAAATTTAAACCTGATGGCGATATACCCGAGGATGACGACGAGCGAGGCGACGACGGCATAGAGCGCGTCGCGGCGAAGCTCCTCGCCGATCTTCGGCCCGATTTTATATTCTTTGAGGACGATAAATTTCGTGTCCGTCAGCGCCGTCTGGATGGCGTTCTTGATTTTGTCCCCGACAATCATGCCCTCGCCCTGTTCGGTGGTGCGGATCAGAATATTTTCTTCGGCGCCGAAGGTCTTGATTTCGCTCTGGCTCATGTCGACGGTGCCCAGCGCATTGCGCAAGGTCCCGATTTCAATCGGCTGTTCAAACTGCAGGACGATCTCCGTTCCACCGCGGAAATCTATCCCGTAGTCGATGCCTTTCACCACAAGCGATACCATGCCGGCAAGGATGACACATAATGACAAGAGATACATCGAGCGGCGGGGCTTGAGAAAATCGATATTCGTTTTCTTAAAAAAACGCATTTACTTCCTCATAAAAATCAGAATTGGTTAACCAAATTTTGGATTGATACTGCGTTCGGTGAGCAGGTTAAAGATGACGCGTGTAATCAGCAAAGCGCTGAACATCGTCGCCGCAATGCCGATCATGAGCGTCAGGGCAAAGCCTTGTACCGGACCCGACCCGAATTGGTATAAGATAATGCCCGTCAGGAACGTCGTAATGTTCGAATCAAGAATAGCGCTGAACGCTTTATCGTAGCCCGCATCGATTGCCGCTCGGAGCGTTTTCCCGCCGGTAAGTTCCTCGCGCACGCGCTCGTTAATCAGCACGTTCGCGTCGACTGCCATCCCGATGGTGAGGATAATGCCCGCAATGCCGGGGAGTGTAAGCGTCGCCTGAAAACCCGCTAAAATGCCGAGGACAAAGAGCATATTAAACAGCAGGGCAATATCGGCAACGGTGCCCGCCGAGTTGTAGTACACAACCATAAAGATCACGGTAAAAAGAAATGCGATAGTGGTTGCCGTTAAGCCGGAGCGGATGGAGTCTTCGCCGAGCGAAGCCCCGACAGTCCTTTGTTCGATGATTGCCACAGGAGCGGGCAAGGCGCCTGCGCGCAGAACGATTTCCAGCAAACGAGCTTCGCCGGGAGAATCCAAACCGGTGATACGAGACCTGCCGCCGATAATTTTTTGTTCGACCACGGGGGCAGAGAAGACCGAATTATCCATCGCAATGGCGATACGTTTCCCGACGTTTGCGCCGGTTATCCGCGCCCACTCGCGCGAGCCGTCGGAGTTCATTTCCATATTGACGATGGGACGGTTATTTTCCGGGTCGACGCTTGCTCTCGCATCAACGATAACGCCGCCGGTGAGTTCCGCCTGGCTTCGCACGGCGTACACCGTGAAATACTTAATGCCGTCATTGCCTTCTATGGGTTTCGCAGACCATACGAATTGAAAATCCGGAGGCATGAGCGCTTGCACGTCGAGACGGTCAAAAATTCTCCGGACGCGTTCGCGGTCTTTTTCTTGCACGTACCCCTCGCCCGTATTGTTCGGGTTGGGGCGCACATAATTAAAAAATGGATGTTCCTCTGCAAATTTCGCATCGGAGAGCGTGTCGGCGCTTGCCGCGCCGGTCAGGTCGGAAAGGGCGTCTTTTTGAGTGTCGGGTGTCGTTGCGGCGGTTTGCTGAGCG
>DASWKY010000074.1:0-4984 GCA_036396395.1 Bacteroidota bacterium
GATTTTTTCAGGCCGATCCGCATCGCCGTCGTTGATTTTCTGCTCGTTGATCTTGCGCTGGTGATTGCAGAATTCATCTGGCGCGGAGAAGTATTTTCGCTCGCGCCGAGTTCTTATCCCGTTGTCTATACCGTACCGGCAGTCATTGTGGTGTGGAGCTTGTATGCCGCCGGCGTGTACACACACCGGCGTATGTCTGTTTCGCGAACGATGGTCGGCGTTGTTGTGAGTTACATCGTGATTTCGGCGACGGTCGCGTTCTTCAGAGACTATGCCTTCAGCCGCGCGGTGATTGTGCTCTCCGGCGCGTTAAGCATGTTACTGCTTCCCGGCTGGCGGCTCTTTGTCCGGTTTTCCGGAAATTCCTCACTCTCCGGAGGCAAAGGATTATTCGGTCGCCGTACGTTGATCGTCGGCACGGATAACGCCGCACAGGAAATTTTGCGCCGCATCCGCGCACGCGTGGGAGACGGATACGAAGTGCTCGGCTTTATTGACATGTCGCGCAAACGGCTCGGCGATCTGGTCTCCGGTATGCCGATTCTCGGAAGTAGTGATAACGTCGGAAAAATTATTGACGAACTGCGCGTGAGCGATGTGATTTTTTCAACACAAACATTGTCGTATATGGATATTCTTTCCGTCATCAGCCGCGCCGGCGGGCAGGCGGTGAACTTCCACATCGTTCCGAATACCATGGAAGTCATTATCGGCAAAGCAAGCGTTGATTCGCTGGACGACCTGCCGCTCGTTCCCATTTCGTATAATATCGAAAAACCTCAAAATCGGGCTGTCAAAAGGCTTTTGGATATAGCGGTGTCGTCGTTTCTTTTGATTTCAGTCTATCCTTTTGTATATTTAAAGTACGCAGTTAACAAAACATCTCGCACACGCGCCATACTCTCACTCCCGTCGGTTTTTTCAGGAAAGCTCAGCTTGGTCGGCCCGCCGGTGGGATACTCATCGCACATGAATACCAATGGGCAAGCAGGGAAATCTGCACAATCAATCTTTGTCGGCAAACCCGGCATCACGGGATTGGTGCAACTGCAATCGGGTCGTGCATTGACGCCGGAAGAAGTCGAACAGTATGAATTGTATTATGCGCGCTACCAAACTGTCTTGCTGGATATTGAGATTTTGTTGAAAACCCTCTTTCGCTCGAAGTCCGTCCGTGTGGACAGGCACCATGAATTGTCTCAGGTATCTATCGGAGGCGCTCCCCGGCAGAAAACTGTTGCCGGGAAACGCAAGCCCCGTTCACACCGTGCGCGCAGGGATAGGAAAGGAGTGCGGTAATGGCTAAGTTGGTATTGGAGTTTGAACGGCCGATTATCGAGCTGGAAAAAAAAATAGAGGAGATGCGGAAGTATTCGGACAACCTGGACATCTCACGTGAAATCACGACACTCGAGAAAAAAATCGACCAGCTCAGAAAAAATATTTACTCCAACTTGACGCGCTGGCAAAAAGTACAGCTTGCGCGACATCCCGACCGGCCCTACACGCTGGATTATATCGAAGGGATGCTCGAAGATTTTACGGAATTGCACGGCGACCGCTTCCACGGCGACGATAAAGCGATCGTCGGCGGCTTCGGCAGGCTGGGCGGCGAGACCGTTATGATGTTGGGACACCAGAAAGGGCGCGACACGAAATCGAATCTTTACCGCAACTTCGGCATGTCGAACCCGGAAGGATACCGCAAAGCGCTTCGGCTGATGCGCCTCGCTGCAAAATTTAAGAAGCCCGTGGTGTGTCTTCTGGATACGCCGGGCGCGTATCCGGGTATTGAAGCAGAGGAACGAGGACAAGCGGAGGCGATAGCACGCAATTTGTTTGAAATGTCCCACCTGCCCGTCCCGATTATCATTACGATCATCGGTGAAGGCGCGTCGGGAGGCGCGTTGGGTATAGGTGTCGGCGACCGTATATTGATGTTCGAGAACTCCTGGTACTCGGTCATCTCTCCCGAATCGTGTTCCAGTATTCTCTGGCGCAGCTGGGAATACAAAGAGCAGGCGGCGGATGCCCTGAAGCTCACGGCAGACGATTTACTTTCGATCGGCATCATCGACCGCATTATCCCTGAGCCCATCGGCGGCGCGCACAAGGACCCGAAGCACTGCATCACGACGTTGAAGTCCATATTGCTCGAAGAACTGAAAAAGCTCAAGAAACTCAAGCCGGAGAAGCTCGTGAACCAGCGCATAGAAAAATTCAGCAAAATGGGGGCGTGGAAAGAATGACCGTTGTTCGGGGGATGGTATGATCAAACAGACGAGCCAGATCCGCGTCCGGTATGCCGATACGGACCAGATGAAGTTTGTGTATTACGGAAAATATTTTGAGTACTTTGAACAGGGGCGCTCCGACCTGCTTCGGACGATCGGTTTGCCGTACACGCAAATAGAAGAGATGGGCTTTTTCCTGCCCGTCGTTGAAGCCTGCGCTAAGTACCGCAAACCGGCGCGATACGAGGATTTGCTCTCTGTCGAGACGATGATAATGGAAATGCCCGTTGCGCGCATTCGCATCGAGTATAAAGTCTGGCGCAAGGAAGAGGAAGAACCGATTGTAGAAGGTTACACCGTTCACAGTTTTATCAATGCAGAAACCGGGAAGCCGACGCGCGCGCCGCAGGTATTTTTGCAGTCGCTCGAAGAGAATATAAAATCGAATAAGGAAGCCCATGCTTAAACAGGAATTACTCGATCTCCTCTGCTGTCCCAAGTGTAAAGGCGACCTCGCTTACGCGCCCGAGAAGGAAACGCTCACCTGCAAGCAATGCGGCGCAGTGTATCCGGTCAGAGACGGCATCCCGATCATGTTGCCAGAGGAACAGCAGGGGTAGATTCTATAGAACGATTTTTTTGATAATAATGTCTGTGTTTTAGACTACCACAAGGTTACAGACCCCCTGCGTCTCATAAGGCGAGCCGCGTCCCCCTTGCTAAAGGGGACAAAGTACACAATCGTACTTTCCCCTCCTTACAAAGGAGGGGTCTCCGCCGTAGGCGGAGGGGGAGGTTGCTTGATAATTTCCAATACTTCAAGATGATCGATAAAATCCTCCGCCTCGGAAAAGATGCGGCGATCTACGGCCTCAGTTCCATCGTCGGGCGATTCCTCAATTTCCTCCTCGTCCCATTCTATACCAATTATCTTCTTCCCTCAGAGTACGGCGTCATTGCCAACCTGTATGCCTATATTGCGTTCGTGCTCATCGTGTACGGCTATGGGATGGAGCAGGCGTACATGCGGTTCGTGTCGTCATTAGAACTAGGCGACCGCAACGAGCATTTCAGCACGCCGTTTCTCTCGCTCGCTGTTACGTCGCTGTTCTTTTCGGGATTGATTCACCTCTTCTCGGCTTCCGTCGCAGGATGGGTGGGCATCGACCCGGCGCAGGAGCATCTCATTGCCTACGCGGCGTGGATTCTTTTCTTCGATACGCTGATGGTCGTGCCGTATGCCTCACTGCGCATGGAGCAGAAGGCGAAGACGTTTGCCGCCCTGCGCGTGTTGCACATTCTGCTCAGTGTCGTATTGAACATCGTACTCATCGTTGTCGTCGGCATGAAAGCCGAGGGTGTGCTTCTCGCGAACCTCATTGCGTCTAGCGCGACATTCCTGATTCTTCTCAAAATGACAGGGCGTCAACTTGTGCCTCGTTTTTCCGCGAAGCTCTACCGGGAGTTACTGCGCTTCGGCTTGCCGTATATTCCGTCCGGTCTGGCGGCGATTGCCATGCAGGTTATCGACCGACCGATCTTGAAAGCCCTGACGGACGATGCAACCGTCGGTATCTACCAGGCGAATTACCGCCTCGGCGTACTGATGATGCTCGTCGTCAGTATGTTCGATTACGCATGGCGGCCCTTTTTTCTCACGCACGCGCGGGATGAAGGCGCGAAAGAATTATTCGCGCGGGTGTTTACCTATTTTTCCGTGTTGATGTTGTTTGTGTTTCTTGTCGTGTCGTTCTTCATCGAAGACCTCGTCCGTGTGCAAATAGGCGGGGGATATTTTTTCAGTCCCGCGTACTGGGAGGGCGTTGCCATCGTGCCGTGGATACTGCTCGCGTATATTTTTACGGGCGCGTACACGAATTTTGTCGTTGGCGTGAACATTGAAAAGAAAACCCACTTTCTACCCCTTGTAACAGGAGCCGGGGCGTTGGTGAATATCGGCGTAAATATCTTGCTGATACCGCAGTACGGCATCATGGGCGCGGCGTATGCGACGCTTGCCGCATACATGGTGATGGCGGCGGGAATGTACGTCGTCTCGCAACGGTTCTATAGAGTAAACTACGAGTGGGGAAAGATTGTTCGATTAGCAATCGCGGCGGGGGCCGTATTTGGCGCGAGCACGATATGGACAGCAGAACCGTTGAGCATGGAAAGCATTCTGTCGAAAACTGCTTTGTGTGTATCTTTCATCATACTCGTCGTAGTTTTGAAAGTGGTCGTTCCCGGAGAACTTTCTTCAACGAAGTCCAAACTCCAAGGTACGTCCGTCCCGCCTCAGTAGGTATTCTTCGTCTTTCATTGCACCTCGCGCAATTCTTTGGTATATTTGACTATTCGGAGAGAAAAAAATGAGTACTGTAACGCCAAAAAACGAACGTTCAAGCTGGGTTCCCACGAACCCAAATTACGACCCCAGCCAGCCGATGCAGATCGGCGGGCAGGCTGTTATTGAAGGCGTGATGATGCGCGCGCCGGGTTCCGTTGCGACGGCGGTGCGCCGCGCGAACGGGGAGATTGTCGTGCAACAGCTGACCTTCCACTCATGGGTCGAACGGCTAAAACTCAAAAAAATGCCTATCCTACGCGGCGCTATCGGACTTATTGATATGATGTACCTCGGTATTAAAACGCTGAACTGGTCTGCGGAAATCGCCATGCTCGATGAGGAAGCAAAAAACGCTCCTGCTGGCGACAATGGAAAAGAAGTGAAGCCCAAAGGCCAAACCCAA
>DASWKY010000075.1:0-7343 GCA_036396395.1 Bacteroidota bacterium
AATGCGACAATTCCCGCGACTGCTGCCGTTGCATAGAATTCGGTCTGTTGGAGCAGGTACAAGAAGAGCGCCAGCGTTCCACAGAGCGCAACAATGCGAAAAAGAATACCTACCCTGAAGTGCTTATAAACCATGTTTTTGCAGTCTTCGGTAGAGTGCGGCTCGCGTAATGCCCAATTCCTTAGCCGCCTGACTAATATTGCCGCCGTGTTTATTCAAGACTCTGTTGATTGTGCTCTTTTCGATTTCCTCAAGGTTAAATCCTGCATCACCAATGGGATTTGTAGGCGCGGCGGTGTATGATTCAGCGGGAGAGAGAAAAAAGTCAGACGGCTGAAGCTTATCGGATTCCCGCATAATGACCGCGCGTTCAACGGCATGCTGAAGTTCACGGACATTGCCGGGCCAGTCGTATGATTCCAGTCTCTTGACGGTAGACGGAGTTATCCGTGGAAGTTGTTTGTGATACCGTTTAGAATAGACAAGAAGAAAATGTTCGAGGAGCAAGGGGATATCCTCGATTCGCTCACGCAAGGGCGGCAGGGATATTTCAACCGTATTGATACGGTAGAGTAAGTCCTGGCGGAATTGTTTTTGTCCGGCGAGGTCGCGCAAGGGCATATTGCTCGCGCAGATGAGCCGGATATCCACCGGGCGTGACTTGCTAGAGCCGACGCGGGTCACATCCCGGTTCTGCAGCGCGGTCAGGAGTTTCGCCTGGAGTGCGAGCGGCAGGTTGCCGATCTCATCAAGAAATAACGTGCCGCCCGAAGCGAGTTCGAACCTGCCCGCCCGGTCTTCCCGCGCATCGGTGAACGCGCCCTTGACATGCCCAAAGAGTTCACTTTCGAATAAGCTTTCGCTCAGCGAACCCATATCCACGCTGAGGAACACCTCGCCGGTGCGCAACGACTGGCGGTGGATTTCACGCGCAACCAATTCTTTGCCTGTTCCGTTCTCGCCGAGTATCAGCACGTTCGCGTCGGTCTTTGCGACTTTTTCGATGGTGGCGAAGACCTGCCGCATCGCCGCGCTGTTGCCGATGAAGCCCTGGAACCTGCGATCTAAATCCGCGCTGAGTTGTTGTTGCTGAGACCGGAGCCGGTCCACCTGCCGCCGCGACCGTCGAATGGTGATCGCGGCGGAAAGCGTGGCGAGGAGTTTTTCATTCTGCCACGGCTTCATCACGAAATCCGTCGCCCCCTCTTTAATAGCTCGCACCGCCATTTCAACGTCGCCGTACGCGGTAATCAGGACCACCACGGCGGAGGGGTCGAGTTCTAATATTTTTTTCAGCCAGTAGAAACCTTCCTTCCCACTGCTGACATCCTGTGCGAAATTCATATCGAGCAGAATAAGGTCGAAGGATTCGTTCGCTAACAGTGCCGGAAGCGCTTGCGGGGCTGTTTCTATTTGCACAAGGTCGGCGTGTCGCTTCAAGAACATATTTGCCGCGACGAGCACGTCTTCATCATCATCAACGACGAGTATGTTTCCTAACTGTTTCATAGTTGTCATATGGTAAAGTGTGTTTCCAAGAGTATGCCGAGAAAAATTTCCTTATATAACCGAATATTTCCGAAATTTATGTCTTCGCTTGGTGTCCGTTTCCGGACAGTTAATGTAACGAAAACGGACACCTTTACCAATTAATATCTCGTTTTTCTAAGGTAAAGTGACAATATACAATGGTATTGTATTTGCTGTAATCCAAATAATCTGTAAACCATGCTCATCTTATTGAGGTTTCAAGAGGTCTAATGGATACTACGGCTCAGGATATAAAAAAATCGAACCCCCAGAGCGGCATGGATAGAAAGATCGAGAAGCCGAAATGGCCGCCGAAAAAAATTGCACTTATTGCGGGCGGAGCGCTTTTCGCGTCTTTCATTTTGTACAGCTTTATCTTCGGGGATAGCAGTAGCCGCTTGAACGTCGAAGCGGAGCGCATCACGATTTCTGAAGTGTCGAGGGGACCCTTCCAGGAGTTTATCCCGGTTAACGGCGCGATTCAGCCGATTGAAACGTTTTACCTCGATGTTGTCGAAGGCGGGCGCGTTGAGCGCATTTTTTCCGACGCCGGCACGATGGTAAAGAAAGGCGACCCGATCCTCCGCCTTGCGAACACCAATCTCCAGCTCGATGTGATGTACCGCGAAGCGCTGACGTACGAGCAGATCAATAACGCGCAGAACCGCCGGCTTGCCATCGAGCAGAACACCATTGCCGTGAAAGGCAGTCTTGCGGACGTTGAGAGCCAGGCTTCACAGGCGATACTCGCGTTCACGCGTGATTCAGCCTTGTTCGGGAAGAACCTGATTTCACCGGAGGAGTTTAACAGGAGCAAGAGCGAATATGACCGGTGGCAGCAGCGGCTGATGTTAGCGCGGGAAAATGCTAAACAGGATTCCATCCTGCGCGTCAGCCAACTTGTCCAGCTTGAGTCATCCATAAGCCGACTGGAGTTAAACCTCCGGATGGTGCAGAACAGCGTTGACAATCTTACCGTGCGCGCGCCCATCGGCGGGCAATTGACGTCGCTCAACGCAGAAATCGGGCAGTCGAAATCGCCGGGCCAACGGCTTGGGCAAATTGACGTGCTGGAGAACTTCAAAGTGCGCGCAGCGATTGATGAATTCTATATTGCGCGTATCAATATCGGGCAAACCGGTGAATTCGACCTTGGAGGGCAGACATACCGGCTTGAGATCAACAAAGTATTTCCTGAAGTACGGGAAGGACGTTTTGAAGTCGATATGCTGTTCACCGACAAAACGCCTCCCGGTGTAAGACGGGGACAGACGTTGCAAATTCGTCTCGAGTTAGGGGATCTCTCGGAAGCCACCTTGCTCGCGCGCGGCGGATTTTACCAGCGTACCGGCGGGCAGTGGGTATATGTGGTTGACCCGTCCGGCGATTTCGCAGTGAAGCGTTCCATCAAACTCGGACGACAAAACCCCCAGATGTTTGAAGTGTTAGAAGGGATTGAACCGGGGGAGCAGGTCATCACGTCGTCGTACGAAACATTCGGCGATATCGACAAATTAATTTTGAATCGATAAGTGAAAAGCAACAGGCCGCATTGCCTGTCTCGCACACAAGAGAGTAACTACACAACGGTAAGAGTGTCTTCTTCCGCAATTCTGCGGACCTACCATAGAAGAACGACTGCCGATTGTTCATTTCAAGAAATCAATCGTTCAATTCATTAGTCAACTATACGGAGGCAGTGTCATGATTGCGACAAAAAATCTTAAGCGGACATACACGACGGACGAAGTGGAAACGACCGCGCTCAACAACGTCAATATTGAAATCAAACAGGGCGAATTTGTCGCCATTATGGGTCCTTCGGGTTGCGGAAAATCAACCCTGCTCAACATATTGGGGTTGTTGGATAACCCGTCGGACGGGGAGTATTACTTCAACGGTATTGAAGTGTCTAAGCATACGGAACGCCAGCGGGCAAACCTCCGGAAAGCCCATATCGGCTTCGTGTTCCAGAGCTTCAACCTGATTGACGAACTGACGGTGTTCGAAAACGTCGAATTGCCCCTCTTTTATTTAGGCGTTTCAACAACCGAGAGGGAAAAGCGTGTGCAAGAAGTGTTGGAGCAGATGGGTATCATGCACCGCAAGGGGCACTTTCCCCAACAGTTATCCGGCGGCCAGCAACAGCGCGTGGCGGTTGCGCGGGCGATTATTGCCAAGCCGAATATTATACTTGCGGACGAACCGACGGGAAACCTCGATTCTGCAAACGGGCAGGAAGTTATGAAACTCTTGACCGATCTCAATGAATCCGGAACATCCATCGCCATGGTGACGCACTCCTCCGAGCAATCGGATTACGCGCACCGCACGATCCATCTCTTCGACGGTCACGTGGTGACGGAGAATATTAAGGAGCACGCGCGGGCGTAAGAATTTTTACACCCGCGCTGGCGAACCCTGTGGAGGCGCTGAGGTACGAGTGAGTAGTTGGGTAACCACTTTCTAAGGAGGCTTTCAATGTTCAAGAGTTATCTTCTTATAGCGATGCGGAATCTCAAAAAGAACAAGGTTTATTCTGCAATCAACATTGTAGGGCTCTCGGTCGGTATTGCGTGCTGCATGCTCATCATGCTGCAGGTGTACAGCGAGCTGCAGTTTGATAGATTCCACAGAAATACAGAGCGGCTCTACAGGGTGAATTACCTTCAGGGAACTGCGCGGGGCGAACGGACATTTGGCAGGAGTATGCCGCCCCTGGCTTCTGCATTGAAACAAGAGTTTCCGGAAGTGGAAGCATCGACGCATTTTTTGCAAGGCTGGCGGCTTACGCTCAAGCGCGAGACGTCCACGCAGACCGGCCTCATCGCGCGGAATTACTTCTTCTCGGGGTCTGAAACGTTCGCGTTGTTCGATTTTCCCTTCCTGTTCGGAGACCCCGCAACAGCACTGAAAGAGCCGGGTGCCGTCGTGTTGACGGAAGAAAAAGCGACAACGCTGTTCGGGGATGGGAATCCGGTCGGCGAACGGCTGTATATTGAAGCGGAAGATTTTCCGGAATTTGGAACGAGTTCGTATACCGTCACCGGGGTTCTCGAGCGCCTTCCGGCGAACTCGCATATACAATTCGATTTTCTTCTCTCAACCGCGACACTCGACCGATTCGAGTCTTCTCGCGAATGGATGCAAGACTGGGATAATTATCTAGCCTCCACCTATGTGCTTCTCAGAGATCCACAGACGTTGCCCGCACTCGAATCGAAACTGTCGGCGTTTACAAAAAAATATGTTCCGGAAGAAGAAGGATATACAAAAGGGTTCGCCCTTCAGCAGTTGACGGACGTCCACTTCGGTTCTGCGGAAATTACTTCTGAACTGAACGCCCGGGAAGGAGATGTGCTCTACGTCCAGATCTTCACATGGCTGGCGGTGTTTATCGCGGGCATTGCGTGCATCAACTACATGAACCTTGCAACGGCAAAAGCGATGAAACGCGCAAAAGAAGTAGCACTGCGCAAAGTTGTCGGTGCGCAACGTGTACAAATGGCAGGACAGTTTCTGCTCGAAGCCATTGTACATGCGGCGGCCTCATTCCTCTTAGCCATCGGGCTTGTCGAAATTACGCTACCCACGTTCAACGCGCTTGCGGGAAACAACCTTTCGATCACTCTGCTCTTCTCTCCGCAAGTCATTGTTGGGCTCGTTGGTTTTGCATTGCTGATTGGAGCAATCGCAGGGAGTTACCCAGCCCTGTATTTATCCGGTATGACGCCAAGCCTCATCCTGAGGGGAGAGACGAAAACCGGCCGAAGCGGTATTCGCCTGAGAAACGGACTCGTGGTGATGCAATTTGTGGTGACGATCGTCATGATTGTCGCGACCGTTGTCGTCTCCCGCCAAATTCAGTATGCGACCTCAAAGCAACTCGGTTTCAACAGGGACCGGCTGGTGGTGTTCGACATTAATCATGATAGTGTACAGGAAAATTTTCTGAACGTGAAAAGCGAATTGTTGCGCCACGCATCGATGAAAAACGTTACTGTTTCGTCAAGGGTCCCGGGGGATTGGAAAGGGTATCGGAGCTTTGGCGTCACACGGGCCGACCAGCCGCAGACCGAATCAGTCCGCTTTGTCTTCAACGGGGTTGATGAAGATTTTCTCCAAACGTACGAAATGGATCTCCTGGAAGGCAGAAATTTTTCTCGTGCTCTTGCTTCGGATTCCAATGCAATCATCCTGAATGAAACTGCTGCAAAAGCTCTTTTCTCTGAATCACCAATCGGGAAAGCCGTCCGGTTTTCATCGTCATCGAATTTTACAGGTGTTGTTGTCGGCGTTGTGCGCGATTTTCACTTTGAATCGCTCCATGACCGTATTGAACCCCTTGCTTTGGGATTCATGCCGTCCGGGGGCCGTCACGCACTGTGGGGCATCGACTACTTTACCATGCGAATTGCGGGCGAGAATGTTCAGGAGGCGATCGATTTCCTGACGCGGGTTCATGCCAAATTCGATCCCATCAACCCCATTGAGCTAGGTTTTTTGGACCAGTGGTGGATGAATCTGTACGAACGGGATCAGAGGCTTGGCACGATCTTCAGTTTTGCCGCGAGCCTGGCGATTATGATCGCTTGTATTGGCTTGTTTGGACTAGCAGCGTTCATGGCAGAACAGCGCACCAAGGAGATTGGCGTTCGAAAAATACTTGGTGCATCGGTTGGCGGCATTGTGCAGTTGTTGTCCAAGGATTTCGTGAAACTCGTTTTGATAGGGTTGGTTATTGCAACTCCACTCGCGTACTATGCCATGGACATTTGGTTGGAAAATTTCGCCTACCGGGTCGACATCGGCTGGTGGGTGTTTGCGTTGGCGGGAGGAATCGCATTGGTTATTGCGCTGCTGACGGTGATTGTACAAGCGCTGAAAGCCGCGCTGGCGAATCCGGTGGAAGCACTACGGTACGAGTGATTCAACTTGGAGATAGCATCAAGGAGTTACTGGTCAAGGAATAAAGATGGTACGGGATTGAGTTTTCAAAGAAAGGTACACCAATGATCAGACAATTTTTTAAAGTTGCAGTTCGAATGTTCCGAGCAAAAAAATTATACGCCTTCATCAATATTTTTGCGCTCAGCCTGGCCATTGCCATGGCCATTATAGCGTATCTCAACTATGATTTCGCACAAGGGTTCGACCGGTTTCATGCCAACGCAGAACGCATTTACGTTGCCCGGTCAGTCGTGCTGGTCAACGGGAATGAGCTTTCATACGGGATCACACCCCGCCCGCTCAGCCCATCATTGAGGAGGGATTTCCCGCAAGTTGAAAAGGAAACACGAGTCATTTATTCCTCCGGAGCACTTCAACATGAGGAGAAAATATTTAACGAGCAGATTTATTTTGTTGATGAAGAATTTCTCGACATGTTTACGTTCCCGGTCATGTACGGTAATGCCCAGGCACTCCGAGAACGGGGGCGTATCCTGATTACATCGAGAGTAGCGCAAAAATACTTCGGGACGGATGATGTTCTTGACCGGTCGATCACGCTCTCATACGGCAGCGGCGCCACACGTACGTTTTTGGTCGGGGCAGTTCTTCAGAATGTGTCGCTTCAGTCCTGTTTGCAATTTGATGTGCTCCTTCCGTATGCAGAATTTCTTGAACTAAGCACGATAAAGGAGGAAACATGGGCGCAGTGGTCGCATGAGACATTTATTCAGCTTGTCCCCAACACCGACATAGACGATGTTACTCTCGGTATGAACGAGTATGTGAAACACCAGAATGCAGCCCTGCCCGCACAGCCCGTTGTCCGGTTTTATTTCGACCCCTTACTCGAAGCTGCCAAT
>DASWKY010000076.1:0-3667 GCA_036396395.1 Bacteroidota bacterium
TTTTCCGCTGTGCGGGGACCGACGCCGTCCACCAGCAACAAAATGCGGTTCCACGCGACAACGTCGCGAGGGTTCTCCAGCACGCGTAGATACGCGATCATGTCCTTCACGTGCGCAGTCTCCACAAACTTGAAGCCGCCGAACTTCACAAAGGGGATGTTTGCTTTGGATAGCTCGATTTCCAAATCGAACGACAGGAACGACGACCGAAACAGAATCGCCATCTCTTGCAAGGGCACCCCCTGCTCGCGCAATTCGAGCACCTTCTGAACAACAAACCGCGATTGCAGGTTCTCGTTCTCTGCAATGACTAATTGCGGCAACTCGCCGCCGGGCTTGGTCGTATAGAGTTCTTTGTAATACATAGTATATACAGTCAGGCTAGACGGAGTCTCCAGAAGGGATGCCTTCGGCAGAAGCCTGCAAGGAATAGTCAGTCACCCTTCGACTCCGCTCAGGGTGACATGTACTTTAATATTTTCAATCCGCTTTAATCAGTTCGATCCGCTTTTCCCGCGTCCCATTGTTTTTCTTGAGTTGGCACTCCTCGTTTCAAAATCTCATTCGCTAAATTCAAAATCGGTTGGGTGCTCCGGAAATTCTCTTCAAGCTTGATTGTTTTGCACTCCGGGAACGCCTCGCCGAATTCCAGAATATTTTTTATCGTCGAGCCGCGGAAAGAATAAATGCTTTGCGCGTCGTCTCCCACCACCATGACGTTCTGGTGCTTATAGGCAAGCAGTTTCACGATCTCCGCCTGAATGCGGTTCGTGTCCTGATACTCATCAACCATAATATATTTATACTGCTCGGAAAGCATCGCCCGGACGGCTTGGTGGTGCTGGAGAAGTTTAGCGAGATTCACAAGCAAATCGTCGTAGTCCATCAGGTTATGCTCGCGCTTGTAGAGCACGTAGGCGTGGTGCAGGGCGTTGATGTCGGCTTCGAGTTCGATGTACTGCGGATAGTCCTCCACGAGCATCGCGCCTAAGGGAGTCATCGTATTGACCGAGCGGCTGTAGAGGTCGAACAGTGCCTCCTTACGCGGGAACCGCTTCTCGCGCGCGTCGTATTTCAGGCGAGTGCGGAGGAGATTCATCACATCTTCGCCGTCGGTTTGGTCGAGGATTGTGTAATTCCGCTCATACGCGAGCAAGCTGGCGTGTTTGCGTAAAATGGTGTTGGCGAATGAGTGGAACGTCCCGCCCGCAACACGGTCGCACCTGCTATCGAGCGCAATCGTCGCGCGCCTCTGCATCTCCTGCGCCGCCTTACGTGTGAAGGTGAGAAGCAATATGTGCTCAGGCTTCACGCCAAGCTCCACAAGATAAGCGACACGATATACTACCGTGCGCGTCTTGCCCGTGCCCGCTCCAGCAATCACCAAATGCGGACCGTCAACCGACGTCGCCGCCTCGTACTGCGCGTCGTTCAGTTCGTTCTTGTAATCAATAACGAACTTCTGCGGATGCACCAGACGCAGGTTATCGTGCGGCAGAGGTTTGAGTGTGAATTTCTTCATAGATGCTGATATGCGCAGATTCTACGGATTCTCGCTGATGCGTACTCCAGAATGAATACATGCCCCCTCTCCTCTTAGGAGAGGGTAGGGGTGAGGTCTGTTTTATATCTTGTCCAGCTCAGCCACCGTTCTCTCATTCTTTACGTTTCCGGTGTTCAGCGTCGTCTTCGGCTCCAAGAGCATGACTTCCACTTCCTCTTCGGCGAACGGCTTGTGCTCGACGCCTTTCGGGATGATAATAAACTCGCCCTCCTCCACCCACACTTCGCCGTCGCGGAGCTTCATGCAGAACCTGCCCTTGTGCACGAAAAATAATTCGTCTTCGTTCTCGTGGTGATGCCAGACGAATTCGCCTTTGAATTTCACCAGCTTGACGTGCGAGTCGTTCAGCTCGCCGGCGATTTTTGGGCTCCAATGGTCATTGAATAAGCTAAATTTCTGGGCAAGATTCACTTTGGTCAGCATCGTTTGTGTTCCCTTTATGCGGATGTTGCGGATTTTCGCTGATGAACGCGGATACGTACCCCGGAATGATGGCAACCTACTACCTATCACCTATAACCTAACGCCTTATTTAGATTGTTCCCTGTAATACTCAATCAACGCATTCGTCGAAGCATCGTGCCCCGTCACGGGCGCTGAGCTTTGCAACTCAGGCAGAATGACTTTTGCAAGCTGTTTGCCTAATTCTACTCCCCACTGGTCGAACGAATTGACCTGCCAGATAATTCCCTGCACGAAAATCTTATGCTCGTACATGGCAATCAGCGACCCAAGGACGCGCGGTGTGAGCTTCTTGAAGACAATCGTGTTCGTCGGGCGGTTGCCGGGGAAGACTTTATGCGGCAGGAGCTTTTCCATCTCTGCGGGCGGAAGGCTCGCAAGTTCCTTGCGTGCTTCCGACTCGGCCTTGCCGCGCATGAGCGCTTCCGCCTGTGCAATAATGTTAGAAATAAGTATCGCGTGGTGTTCGCCGATGGGATTCTGCGATTGCATAGGCGCGAGGAAATCCGCCGGTATCAGCTTCGTCCCCTGGTGCAACAGTTGAAAAAATGCGTGCTGGCCGTTTGTGCCCGGCTCGCCCCAAATCACGGGACCCGTCGTGTACTCCACCGCCGCGCCTTCGCGGGTCACGCGCTTGCCGTTGCTTTCCATGTCGCCCTGCTGGAAGTACGCCGCAAACCGGTGCATATACTGGTCGTACGGAATAATCGCGTGCGTCTCCGCCCCGAAAAAATTATTGTACCACACGCCTAACAGCGCGAGAATGACCGGTATGTTCTGCTCGTACGGCGCAGTGCGGAAATGCTCGTCCATCTCGTGCGCGCCCGTGAGCAGTTCTTCGAAATTCTCCATGCCTATATAAAGAGCGATGGAGATGCCAATGGCAGACCACAGCGAATACCGCCCGCCGACCCAATCCCAGAACTCGAACATGTTCCGCGTGTCGATGCCGAACGCCGCAACCGCTTTCGCATTCGTCGAGACGGCGACGAAATGCTTCGCCACCGCCGCTGGGTCTTTCGCTCGCTCAAGGAACCACCGCTTCGCCGATTCCGCGTTGGTAATCGTCTCCTGCGTCGTGAATGTCTTAGATGAGATGATGAACAGCGCGGTTTCGGGATTCAGTTTTTTAAGCGTCTCGGCGATATGCGTGCCGTCCACATTGGAGACGAAATGCATCCGCAGTCGAATATGTCCATAAGGCTTGAGCGCTTCGGTGACCATTACAGGACCCAAATCCGAGCCACCGATACCGATGTTGACGACGTCGGTGATCGCCATGTCCGTATAGCCTTTCCAGCTTCCGTTGCGCACGGACTTGGAGAACTCCCCTACATGCGCAAGCTCTTTGTTGACTGCCGGCATCACATCTTTGCCCTCGACCATTACAGGCGTGTTGGAGCGATTGCGCAGCGCGGTGTGCAGAACGGCGCGCTGTTCCGTGAAGTTAATTTTTTCGCCCGCGAACATCTTTTGTGTCCAATCTTGCAGATTGGATTCCCCGGCAAGCCGGCGCAGGAGCTTCATCGTCTCGGCGGTGACGCGGTTTTTGGAGTAATCGAGCAGGAAATCATTCCACCGCGCAGAGAACGCGCGAAAGCGTTGCGGGTCGGATTGAAATAACTCGCGCATATGCACACC
>DASWKY010000077.1:0-7085 GCA_036396395.1 Bacteroidota bacterium
CCGGCTTGCCAAGCGAAAGCTGTGCGGGCGTCTTTTCGCCATACCTGCCTGAAGCTATCACGCCCAAAAAGAACACGCCCAAACCGAGGTGCGCCAAGGGACCTCCGACAATCCGCACATTCTCCATGGCAAGTACCACGAGGAGACGCACGTTTGTGGCGAGAATAAAAAACGAGCTCATCCCGAATGCAAGCATCTGCCAGTCTTGTACACCGAGATAAAACAGAATCAATCCCGCGCCAACAGCGAGCGCAAGCGGAAGAGCGGAGCGTTGGACAATGCTGGTTCTGTCTTCCTCGCCCCAACGCGTAAACAGGCTCAACCCAAGCAAGAGGGAGAGAAGCACGGCAATCGGCAGATTCGTTTTGTCATAGAATGATGGTTCGACGGTAGCTGTCGAAATAATGGGCCAGCTCGTGCCGACAAAAATCACGAGCGCACTTAACGCCATGACGATGGCACCGAGCGCAAGGAATGATTCGCGCGTCCAGTTACCGACCGGTACGGAGAGGACGCCAAGCTCTTTCCATCGTTCTTTTAATAACCCAAACCCGATGCCGCCCATCGTGACAATCCAAGCGACGAGCAGTCCATAGACTAAATTTCCGGGGTCAACGAATGAATGCACCGAGGAATCCCCTAAGACACCACTGCGAGTGAGAAACGTGCTGTAGACGACAAGAAGAAACGAAACAATCGCGAGAACAAAATTCGTGCGCGTGAGTTTTCCGGTTTTCCGCTGGACTAACAGTGTGTGTAGGAGAATGATGACGGTGATCCAGGGTATGAGCGATGAATTTTCAACCGGGTCCCATCCCCACCAACCGCCCCAGCCCAGGACGCCGTACGCCCAGTAGCCGCCGAGAATCAGCCCGGCGCCCAATGACAGCGCGCTGAAAATTACCCACGGAAGCGCTGAGGAAATCCATTCCCGGTACCGTCTCTTCCACAGCGCGGCGATCGCAAAGGCAAACGGAACCGCAAGCGACGCAAACCCGATGAACAATACCGGCGGATGCGCAATCATCCAGAAATTTTGCAGTAAGGGATTCAGCCCGCGTCCATCTGTGGGCGGGTGGCCCTGGGTCACCTGATCCGGATACACGTCCCACATGTATTGAAACGGCGATTTGGAAATCATCAGCACAAACAGAAAGCTGAGCATAAGCATATACACAGCCATCACCTCAAACTCGACCTTCTGGCGCCGCGTATATCTCAACAAAAACATTCCGATGAGACTCGCACCGAGAGTCCAGAACAAGAAGCTTCCTTCCTGCCCCGCCCAGAATGTCGTAACGAGAAGGTGGGTCGGCAAACTCATGGAGCTATAACTCCACACGTATGCGTATTCGAATTGATGGCGGAGGATGAATAACATGAGGAGAATCGATGCGCCGATAGCTGACCCGACAGATACCCAAAACGCTTTGCGCGCGAGGCTTATGGAAGAAGATTTTCCATTCGTCGCCTGATAATACGATACAGCTGAAAGAAGCGCCGCTAGAAACCCTACCCAGATTATCACTGTTCCAAACATGGTATTTCCTTTTCTTTTTCTAATACATAACTGCAAGATTCGTACCATCTAACCCGAGAGAAACTCGCTTAGGAAACGTAAGAAATACCATTTTTAACATGGATAATACGTGGTGTGTTCTTGCACTTGCGAAGCTTAAGGGGTTCTATTCTTAAAAATGAGAAATGGGATGGAGGGGAGAAAACGACGAAGGGGACTTATGCAGTCCCCTTCGTTTTTTTGAGGTTACATTACGTGTTACGGTTTTCGTAATTCAGCAACAGACGACTTCAACAACTCGATGGCATACTTTGAATTGTGTATGCCTTCACTCAGGTCGTGCTCGACGAACAGAAAATTATACAATGCGCCTGAACGAGACGCAGGACGAATCTTGAGCGGGCTACCCGAAGAGGCGTTGATGGTCACCGCGCCTTCTGCATTAATCGAAAGCCATGCTTTTTTCGCGCCCACGTTGAACTTGTTCACGATTGCGGTATCCGTCATCATCGTCTTGAGCGTATCCAGATATGCATGGACTGTCGTCTGCACGCCGTTATAGTTGATAGTGTTGATGTTCGCGTGACAGCCTGATTGGTTACAACCGCCCAGGAGCGATTGCGGCGCTTCGTGGAACTCATACCGGATATTCATCGTATGGCCGCCTGCAATGCCGCTGCCGGCTGTTGCATCCGCCATATGACAGGAGATACATCCTTCCTGCTTGATGATATTGGAATTCGTATGGAATGAATTACCCGTGTAGGTATAGTCGGAAAACTTAAACCCGCCTTCTCCCATCAACATCTGTCCTTGCACACCGTAATGGGCATACCACCGGTTGTTGGTAATGGAAATGGTATCCGCGACGGTAGATTTCGTCGGGTCGGGTCTTGGCGACATGCTTCGCGTCTTGTGGCATTGCACGCAGAGGTTCCCTTTCCCATAGTCAAAAGTCGCGTCAGAAACGCCAACGATATTCGACATAATCGTTACCGGTGTTTCCTTGCGCAGAGAAAAATCCCCGCGTGCGTGCGGTGCGTGGCATGCGAAACAGCCTGGGGGACTTGCATCCACGTGGTTCACAACGGTCTTGCCTTGCATAGCCTCTACGAAACCCTCGGTCGTATGACAACCTGCGCAAGAGGCTGTATTACGCTCGTAGTCGCCGCCGTAAGCGTGCTTTGACCTATCCCATTGGTATTTTTTCGCCCAAACAAAGTACACACTGTCTTGGTCGGGGTTGTGGCAATCGCCGCAGTTAATACCCTCGGCGAACCCCTCAAGATTCAGGAGTGTCGTCTCGCCCGGCGGCCCTGCTGGTCCCTCCGGTCCTCGACAACCGCCTGCGATAGCAACAACAAGTAGTAGCGCTATTCCAAATGCAAAATAGATTTTGTTCATTGGTGTTTCTCCTTGATCAAGAATGTTGCCTATGCGTTCGTTTTTTATAAGTCCCGCTCTGTCCCAAATACGTTAAGCTTCCCGTTGATATGTTTCGATGCATTAATAATTTGAATACTCGCATTCACAACATCGCCATGACAGTTTGCGCACGCAAGGTTATTCGGGTGCGTTCCGCCAAGAGCTGACGTCTTGGGCAACGCTTTTTCCGCATTGGTCGGTTTGCTCGGGTCGCCATGGCATGTACCGCATGCGGCGGCGGAAATCGAGCCTGCATTCCATACTAAGGTATATGTGGTATTGCCGTTTTTGAAATTCCCATGACAATACGTATTACTGCACGCGAGCGTTTCTGCATTATACGCGGGTGTTGTGCCGGCTGTAGCTTTGCTCGATAATGTCCCCGTAAACTCCACCTCCGCCGGTGAAGGGGTATCCACATGTCCTGCATCATACACGCCGCCGGGAACATTGTGGCATTCGAGACATGATACCTGTCTTGCGCGCGAGGTACCTAGAACATGCGTCTGGTGGGCGCCGACGCCACGTGCGGTTACCTCGGTGTTTTTTGCAATGTCCCTTGGGGGAGCATTATTGACGCCACCGTGACATGTGGAACAATTCTCCGGTCCAGCCGCCGCTGTATGGCATGTTCTGCACGAGACGCCGCTTGTCCCGCCGCGGTACTCCGCACCGTGGCAAGTTTGACATGAATGCATATCCCAATTATTTTCGCGGATAGTGTTGCCGTGAAACGTAGCGGCAGTCGTCTGTGTCCATCCGTCAGGATGCACTTTCAACGACGCGTTGGATACCGCAGGGAGGTCGTCACGCAACTCACTGCACGCGGAGAGTGTCAAGAGTACGCCGACAACTGCGAGTATCGTTATTCCGTATAGTCGAGTAAGCTTCATGGTTCGTTATCGTTAGTTATGACAATAACTGCAGAACCCCTTGCCCTTCACTCCGCCGGTTCGCGCATTGGGGTCTGTGTGGCACGCAAAGCATGTCGAACCGGGGTCGCTGTGCCAGGCTCCATTCACGCCGGACATATATCCTCGCGTGTGCGTCTTGGGGTCTGTTCCCCTGATGCCGTCCGTATCAACGTGACACGTCATACAGGTTGGGTCAACGGCTTCGCCGCCATGACACGAGGCACAGCTTTCCAAATCCCGGCGAGCCATTTGCGCGTGTTTTCCGCCGCCACTGCCGACGCCGATCGTGACAAACCCTGCCTCGGAGTGAGTGGCAGGCTTGAATCCAAGTTGGTTCACATTTCCGCCTGCGGCATGACACGTCGCACAAAATTGTTCTTGCCGGTGGCACGTCTGGCAATCTGCCGATTTCCCCTTAGCTGAAATGCTATGTGTAAACTTGAAATTCAGGTCATGCACTGTTGACAGCACGTTGCTCCGTCCGCGGTCAAGCGACTGAAGTCGGGGGGAACGGGGAGACGTTAAGTCCCGACCCGCTTCGTCGACCTTCGTCAACCCGGCTCCGATATGGCAGTCATTGCACGTTTCCTGCGTGTGGCACGAGGCACAGCTTGTTTCAGCCATTCGGGCAAATCGCTTATGCTCCCGCATGAAATCCGTACGGTCATGGTTCTCCGGTCTCAGTGAAACAAGATTCGTATGGCATGATTCGCATGTGTTCGAAGCCGTGACGTCGTTATGACACGTGTTACACGTTACCATTGCTGGAACGAGCGCACCGACAAATTCCTTGCTTGCGTCGAGGTCGGTGTGGCATGTTTCGCACGCTATTTGCCGGGTTTCAGCATGATTTTCATGTGAGAAGATAAGCTCACGTTCTGGCGTGGTAAGCGGAAGGTACGTTTCCGGGTCGTCGCTCGTATGGCAATATGTGCAGTTCTCGTTTAATTGTTCCTCGTGGCACGATTGGCAATTAGCTTTCTTGCTCAAGAGCAGGTCAGATGATGCTGTGCTTTGCACCGCACCTTCATGACATTCTATACATTGTATTCCCGCGCCCTCCACGTGTGTCTGGTGCTGAAATTTAATGCCACCCTGCTGAAGGGCAATCGGCACTTCGCGTGAATTGGTGATAACGGTAAAACTCAACACCAACAGCATGAGAAAAGCCGCCGTGAAGTAGAACCGGGATGTGGAGCGCTCGATATGTCCGTCAGAAGTATTCATCGTATACTCAAAAAATGTCGAGTTGGTGACTTAACACATAGCTTGCTCTGAGAAATAGCCGAACGTCGTTTTTGTATATGTTGTTCTGAATCCATTGCACCTGTGCATCTAACGAGAGTGTCGGGAACGGGCGATAGACAACGCCCGGCGCGATACTGAGCGCGCTTTCGAGTGAAGCATGTTCGCTCAATTTATACTGAGCATAACTGACGAGCAGGTTAGGCATCAGCGTGCGTTCGAATAACGGGTAGCCTGCGCTCAATGACGCCGCGCTGAGTTCGCCTGCATAACCGAGATTTCGGGTAAGGCTCAACGAGCCGTGCGCTCCGCTCACGCCAAGTGTAATACGTTGTGATTCCTCATCGCCGTACGAAATGGACCCGTATTTCAAAAATGCCTGCCACGGCCTCATCCACGCATATTCGACGCCTACTTCGTATTCGTTCAGCGTATTAAAGGCAAACACCGAAAAAATCGAGTTAAACGAGAGCCGGGGTTCACGATAAATATACTCTCCCGTGATACCAAGCTCACCCAGCACTTTTACCCGCGTGAAGAGCTGAACACGCGAGGTTTTTTCAAAGTTCACATCATAGTCATAGCGCGCATAACCGGAGACGATGTTGCCGTACTCGACGTTCAGGTCGCCGCTGAGAAATTCTTCCGCTGAGGCTGTCGGCCTGATTTCAATGAGGTACGGATTGAACAACGAATCGCGGCGTATGGCAGTATAGGCATCAGGCTGAATGTTCTTGCGCATGTAGCTAAGCGAGAGTTGGGCGTCGTCGAGTGCGTTGACGATCACTTGACCGCCCGTCATAAAATTATTCGTCTTGTCTCCGATGAGTTCTACTTTTTGTCTTGGCGGGGGAAGTATGCCGTAGTATCCGATGAGGCGAATGTTTGCATCCCATAGTCTTGCCGAAACCAAACCGCCGTCAATGCTCCCCACCCCCACACCGGCGAACACTGTCTGGCGTCCGACTGAAATATTCACCGCATCATAAATATTCGACGCTTTGACGTAGAAATTATACAGCCGGAATTGTGGGTCGTACTTTACCGGTCCGGCGAGGTCGTTAAACCCTTGAACGTAGGTGTGCAGGGAAATATCTTTTCCCGCCAGTGAAAACTGAATCGTTTGGTGGCCAAAGAAATGATTTGAGGATTGACCGACTGTGTCCTGTCTCTCCCAGACATATGCAGAGGACACCAAGCGTGCTTGGAATAGCTGTCCGAACGCCGCGGTGGACGTGGTACTCATAAGAAGGGGAAGTAATAACCATTTCTTCATAGGCCTATCCTACAATGTAGACCTTAAGAGAGCAAAAAACGTACCGTTTAGCCATACCTCAAGAACCCTCAAAATCCAGACTGAATTGGGCTTTTTGGGGAAGTTCACTTTTTTTATTTGCAAAAAGGGGAATTTTTCAACAGTTGATTTCCCTTGTTTAGGAATAGTGGAATCGGGATAAACGGGGTAAGGCTTCTTCATGTGCGGTTAGTGGCGTTGAATTAATATATATATCATCGGGACAAAAGCCAAGTTGGCAACTTGACCAATGACGTTAACCTCAATACAAAGTATCATTTATCTCATCTAACATAAATACAGGGAGACTTCTGAAAAACTATTTACGTACGGGTAGCCGCAACCTTTAGGTTGCGTTTTTCTAATAAATTCGCAAGCTGTCCCGCCAAAATGCGGCGGGATGCAAAAAACGCAAAGCCTGCGGCTACCAAATTATTTAGGATTATTCAGAAGTCTCAAAAGGGTTGTGCGACACTATCAGCCGCACAACCCTTTATGTGAATAGAGATTACCGTCTATTTCAGGTCTCGGTGTTCAGACCCTAAGTAGATTTGTCGAGGACGGGCGATTTTTTGCTCTCCGTCGTTGAGCATTTCTTCCCATTGTGCCAGCCAGCCCGACATACGCGGGATAGCAAACAGTACAGGGAACATATCCACCGGGAATTTCATTGCCTGGTAGATCAGCC
>DASWKY010000078.1:0-4272 GCA_036396395.1 Bacteroidota bacterium
AGTTCATTGTTTGTGCTGATGGCAACCAGCGCATCAGGGTTGCGGGTGAAGGCGATTTCCTTCGAATCCGGAGAAAACGCATAATCCCAATTTCCGCCAAGGTCGATTGGAGGAGTATCGAAGTCGCCCGGCGTAATGTCTTTCGCCGTGCCGCCGGAAGTCGAGAGAACAAACAGATGACTGCGTTTGCCGTCTTTCCAGGAATTCCAGACGCGATACGGCAAGCGTTCGAAGATTTTCGCCTTGACTTTACTTTGCTCCGCCGCTTCTTCTCTCTGCTTATTGCAATCATCGTTTGGGCAGTCAGGATACACATCCGAACTGAAGGCAAACCATTTACCGTCCGGTGAAACCACCAAGCCGGACGCACCAGTGGAGATAGACGAGATTTTGCGAGCCTCGCCCCCTGCAATCGGAACGATCCAAATCTGAGCGCCGTTTTCGCGTGTGGAAATAAATGCTATAGATGTACCGTCCGGCATCCAACGCGGACTGTTATTCGCGCCCTTAGCCGAAGTCAGTTGACGCACCTCCCCGCCACTCGTCGACACAAGATAAATATTGCTGTTCGTACGATTTTCCGTTTTGTTGTGGTAGGTCACAACGAACGCGACAGTTTTTCCGTCCGGCGAAATCTGTGGGTCGCCCACACGGCCCATTCCGATCAAATCATCAAACGTAATTGGACGCTGTGTCTGAGCGGCAACTGTAATCGTCACGCACACTGTCACAAGAACTTTGAGAATGGTTTTCATGGGATACCTCGAATGAAGTGTTATTGAATCACGACCGTATCTTAAACATGGAGCAGTATAAGTGAGAATATTGACGAAATTCCTTTGAACTCTGCTGACAAGAGCAACGGTAACTCGCGTGGTGGGTCGACAATGAAAAGATGCCCGACAGAGGAAACATATTGCATATTGCGGACATCATGCCCACCGATGCAAGTAACAACTGTTGGACTTTACTCACACGGGCGCGAGGAAAGGATAACGCAGAGGAATGATTAACCGTTTTCTTGGTATAGTTCGGTACGAATGATCGCCCTAAAACGATCCGGCATGCTCTCAAAAGCATGATCCCAGCAAAGAGTATTGGAAAGAAACCAGCTCGCCAGGATTTTACCGTCATCGCTTCGCCACCGGTCCCAATACCCGTCGCTCGGACGTTCAATTTTCCAGAAAATATTCCTGCCGCATTTTGAGCAGGCACCCGATTTGACTAAACTCATGGAAGTATCCTTCCCAAAAATTGATACTATGGAAAAATCCCAAGTTCCATATACGAAACCGCAACCTTATTAATAGCGTTAATAAATGCCGCTGTCCGCAAGTCGGGAATCTTCGCGTCGTTTTTCCACACGACGCGAATTTCATTGTAGGCATTGACCATGGTCTCTTCCAAACCGGAGTTCACCAGGTCAATCTCATCCGCGCCATGCGCAATGGACTTACGCTCGGCATCTGTAAACACCTTACCGCTCGCCGTTTCAACGGCACGAAGCATCTTCTCGAAGGCAGTCTCCTCGAATCGCTTCCCCATTCTCCCGAACCGAACGTGGGAGATGTTTTTGAGCCACTCAAAGTACGAAACCGTCACTCCCCCGGCATTGAGGTACATATCCGGAATAACCATGATGTTCCGCTCGCGGAAAATCGCATCCGCGGCGGTGGTGGTAGGACCGTTGGCGCCCTCGGCAATAATTTTTGCCTTGATTCTTCCGGCATTATTTTCGGTAATTTGATTTTCGAGCGCGGCTGGGAGTAAGATGTCGCATTCCTGTTCAAGTCCCTCTTCGCGTTTCTGAATGCTTTTCGCTCCCGGAAAATCAAGCAGTGTTCCTTTTTCTTTTCGGTACTGAACGACCGCATCGAGGTCAAGACCGTTCGGATTGTAAATGGCGCCCTCGTATTCCACGAACCCGACCAAGACCGCTCCTCCCTCCTGGCAAAACTTTGCGGCATAAAAACCAACATTACCCAAACCCTGCACGATGATTTTCTTGCCTGCAAGGCCCTTCGACAGACCGAGTTTCTTCATATCTTCAGTCTGGTTGCAAACTTCACGAAGTCCAAAGAAAACGCCGCGTCCCGTAGCTTCCTTTCTTCCACGGATGCCGCCTTGCGACACGGGCTTTCCTGTCACACAGGCAAGGGCATCAATCTGACCGGAATTAAACGCGGAGTATGTATCGGCGATCCATGCCATTTCCCGCGGACCTGTTCCGTAGTCGGGAGCGGGAACATCAATACCGGGCCCGATGAAGTTCTTGCGAATTAATTCTGCCGTGTACCGGCGGGTGATCTGTTCCAGTTGCACGACCGAATATTTTTTAGGGTTAATTTTGATTGCGCCCTTTGCTCCGCCAAACGGGACGTCTACGAGTGCGCACTTGTATGTCATAAGTGCGGCAAGAGCTTTCACCTCGTCTTCGTTCACTCCTTCGGCATACCGGATACCACCCTTGACCGGCAGTTTATGATGACTATGTTCAGCACGCCAGCCGGAGACCACTTCATATCCTTGTTCAGTCCTGATGGGAAACTGAAATGCATACACGCTGTTACACGCCTTGATTTGATCGAGAAGCCCGCTTGGGTGGTTTGTAAATCGAGCCGCGGTATCGAAACTGACCAAAACATTTTCAAAAAAGCTCAGCTGATGTTTGGGAGATGACATCTGATTTCCTATTCTGATGGAGAATGAGCGAGGTAATATTCCACCTTTTTACAGAAAAAAGCAAGAGCCCACAGTCTTTAAGCTTAATAGCCTAATTGTAGGCAATCTTAATGCAAGATAATGGCTATAATACACTTTTTCTTTCTCACATTGACTTTGATCCAGTACAAAAAAAAATCGCCAGTCCCTCACATAACTTCCTGTAGAGACTGGCGAAAAGGGGAAACCATACAGAACACCGTAGGGGCACGTTGTGACATGCCCCTACGAAGAACATATTACTTCAACAGCACCACCTTGCGAATCGATGAGAACGATTGGTCAGAGTTGACGCCCACCGCCTTCATCCGCACAATGTAGGTGCCGCTCGCAAAGCCGTCTGCAAGCCAAACGGTCTCAAACGTGCCCGCGCGTATTTCCGAATTCACCAACTCTGCAACTTGAACGCCAAGCAGGTTATACACCACAACGCTCACGTTGCTTTCTTCCGGCACGCCGAATCGTATCTTCGTCGAAGGGTTGAAGGGGTTCGGGTAGTTCTGGAAGAGCTGGAACTCCGTCGGGATCACTTCTAAAGAAGTCACCGAGGTCGGACCGCCGCCGCCAATCGCACTGGCAGTGAAGGTGATCGGGCTGTTCTGCAAACTGCCGGATGTGACAAGAACAGTATAGACGCCATTCAGATTACCAAGCGTTAATACCGCCGACGCCCTGCCGTTAATATCTGTTAGGATTCCCGGAACATTCATGGATTGTCCCGTTGCTCCAAGCGGCGCAGAACCAATCGAGAATGCAACGTTTACGCCTGCCACAGGATTACCGCCAACGTCGCGCACAGTTACCGTAAACGGCGCCGAGAGCTGTGTACTGATGATGCCGATCTGCCCATCGCCGGAGGTCATCTCTATACTTGACGCCGCACCGACATTACCGGTCGCAGAGTAAAAGGTCGGACTATCGATGAGGTCTTCGAGTTTTTCATTCTGCGCCAGGACCAGCACGCTATACGGACCGACCTTATCGCCTACGGTCATCGTGCTTCCAGCTAAACCATTGTCATCCGTGAGAATGGTGGTCTCGGACAACGACTGATTCAATGCATCATCAGGAACATCGTTGAAGCCCCAATCCACAGACGCATCGGGGACGCTAATGCTGAATTTATCCAGCACTTCGACAACAAACGGAAATGGTAACTGGTTGCCGATGATTCCAGCCTGGTTGTTCCCGGAGAACAGTTCGAGTCGCGCCGGCCGCTGTTGGCCCACAGAGAAGTCGCTCATGCCCATATTATTGAGCCCCTGTGTTGTGCTGTCCGTGCGAACGCCGTTTGCCGTTGGCACCCATGTCGTATCGTTGTACCGGCGAACGACGTAGTACTTGGTCTTTGATTCCGGGTCGATATCTTCTTCATCGAATTGCAAAGTGATACTGTAGGATGTATAATCGAACCCAAGAGAGGGCGTCATCGTCCAGAACCGGTGTGCTTTTCTGCCGATGCGGATACCTGCACTGTCGATCTCGGCGTGGTCTTCCGGAGTCGTATTTGCTGTCACATTCCCAGCTACTTCGACGTTGGCAAAGTTCAAT
>DASWKY010000079.1:0-5968 GCA_036396395.1 Bacteroidota bacterium
CCGACTTTCAGCACCACGTGCGAGCCGCTTGCTCCGCGCGCATGGAACCATAGGTCGTCCGCTTTTGCGTATTTCATCGTGAGCAGGTCGTTATTCTCACTGCTCTTGCCCGCCCACACCTGAAACCCGCCCGAGACGGTAAACACGCGGAACGGGGACGGTTCTTCTCTCTTAGCAGACGACCCGCGCTCAAGCTTGTAGCCCAATTCGGCGAGTTGTTCGCTATGCCCGGAGAGATATTCTTTATACTGGTCGGCATCGTCAATCTCCTCAAGCCCGTCGAGAAGCGAGCGGGCTGATGCGCGCCGATGCTCAAGCTCTTCCTTGCGTTCACCGGATTCCTCCGACCGGTGGCGGCTTTTTTTCGCTTTATCGAAATACCGCTCGGCGTTTTTCGCGGGCGCAAGGCTCGGGTCGAGCGCGATGCGTATCGTTTCCCGCGCGGGCGAGAAGATGTTTTCGAGTTCCGCGCTCTTCATGCCCTTCGAGAGCGTATGCAAGTTCGCCATCAGCAATTTGCCGGACGTTTCGTACAAGGCGGCGCGGGCGGCGGATTCCTCTTCTTCCTCAATCTTGGCGAGCGAGCGTTCGGTTCTGGTTAACGCCTGCTGGAGAAAATGTGCAAGCGGTTTCTTCTCGTCGTTGAAGCTTTTCTCTTTTCGTGCCGCGCCGAGGAATGTCTTGACCGCCGCGTGGATGGAGTCGAACTCCTCGCACCGGAGATGTTCGAGATGCTTCAGCGGGAGAATCGAGAACGTCACAGCGCTGTTTCCGTCGAAATAAATTCGCGGGGCCGGCCGGTCGGTTAAGTCGGCGAGAAGCGTGCGGCTTGCTTCGAAGAGCCTCGCAGCGTCTTCGGGCGTAACGCTCGACGCGATTGTTTCGGGCGTGAGCCCGGAAAGAAAAATCATCTCGCGTACGGCTTCCGAGCCGAACGAAGGAAGACTGCGTTTGAGAGCGGTGAGAAGCTCCCCGGCGTTTGATGCGAGAGCAGAATGTAACTCGCTCTCGTTATGCGGCGGGGAGAACGGTTTTCGTTCTTCAAGTGCCTTGCCGGCGTAGTCTTTGCGTTTCACAAACGCATCGTGTATCACACCGTCTTTTACCAAAAGCACATTCGCCTTCGCGCCGAACAATTGAACGGTGAGAATGTATGGTGTGTCTGTATGAAACAACATCTGCCGGTCGGACGGATGGATGGCAACTTCGCGTATTGCCGCTCCGTGCAGTTCTTTGAACAGGCTGACGGAATTTTTCTTCGCGCGCGGAAATTCCTCCCGCAGTACAATGTAATTCCGCCCCGGGTCGCAGGAGATATTCACGTGCGCTTCAGCCGTGCCCGATTCGCACGAGACCACAAGCTCATCGCGGTACTGAGTAAATATCTGTGCGACCGCTGAGCCGGAGAGCCGCCGGTTCAAATCCTGTGCGATGAAACGCAATGTGTAGTAGTTGGTAAGCATGGCGACGGTACACGACGGACAAAAAGTCCATAAAATTCAATGGAAAAGCAATGTAAACTATTGCGCAGGAGTGCGTCAATCATTATTGACGCACTGCCGCACATGAGTGTGCGCTCCGGAAATACCGGGAAACTTTACCTTGCTGGCACTTCAAATTTTCCGTACATTTAATATCTCATTCAACAACAGCCTTTTGCCGCAAAGACACAGAGTCACTGTGTTTTGCGCCTTTGTGACAGAACAGTAACAGAGGGGTATTTCACTTGTGTTAACCAGCATGACCGGCTTCGGCAGGGCGGAAGTGTCCAAGAAAGGAATGGCGGCGCGTGTGGAAGTGCGCGGCGTCAACAGCCGCTACCTCGAAGTAACCGCGCGGTTGCCCCGGACGCTTTCCTCGCGCGAGAACGACGTAAAGGAAATCGTCCGCAAATATATCAACCGCGGGAAAGTGAATGTGCAGGTCTCGCTGGATACCGGTTCGAACGGCTCTGCGCCTCTAAAAATCAACGTCGACGCGGCGAAAGCATACTACAAACTGCTGGAGCAACTCCGCAAAGAAGTCAAACTCAAAGAGCATGTGAATCTTAGCCACCTCCTGCAGTTTTCCGAAGTCCTGCAGGCGACAGAAGACACCGAAGCGGGTGAAACCGAATGGCAAGCCGTCGAGCAGGCGCTGAACAAAGCGATGAAAGAGTTCAACGTGATGCGCCAGAAGGAAGGCAAAGAACTCTCGAAAGATTTTAAGAAGCGCATCGAGTGGATGGGTGGCACGATCGACAAAGTAGAGAAACTTTCGAAGGAGCGAATCCCGGTAGAGCGCAAGCGCTTGCACGAGCGCGTGGAACAGCTTCTCGAAGACAAAACCGTGCTCGACCAGAAAAGGTTGGAGTTAGAACTGATTTTGCTTTCGGACAAGCTCGATGTAACCGAAGAATGCGTGCGGTACCGGAGCCATAACAAGTTTTTTTTAGAAGCGATGGTAAATGACGACTCCGCGGGCAGGAAATTGAATTTCCTCGTGCAGGAAATGAACCGCGAGGCAAACACCATCGGCTCGAAATCCAACGACGCGACCATCGCCCACATCGTCGTGAACCTGAAAGAAGAAATTGAGAAGATCCGCGAACAATTGCAGAACATTGAGTAGAGGATGAGCCGCGGCAAACTGATCGTCCTCGCGGCGCCCAGCGGGTCGGGCAAGACCACAATCGCCAAGAGCATCCTGCAGAAGCACCCGGCGATGACGTTCTCCGTTTCGGCAACGACGCGGACACAGCGAAGCGGTGAAACACACGGCAAAGATTATTTTTTTTTGAGCGTTGCGGAGTTTGAGAAGAACATTCAGAGCGGGGAGTTGGTGGAGTGGGAGCGGTATCCCGACGCGCAGAACGGCAACTACTACGGCACGTTGAAAAGCGAAGTCGACCGCGCATTGAACGAGGGCAGGATGATGTTGTTCGACGTTGACGTGAAGGGGGCGCTCTCCATCAAGAAGCTGTACGGGAACGACGCGGTGCTGATTTTCATTACACCCCCGAACCTCGAAGCATTGCGCCACCGCCTGCTGAACAGGAAAACGGAAGACGATGCGACCGTCCGCAGTCGGCTGGACCGTGTGCCGATGGAAATGGAGCTCGGCAAGAAGTTCGATTATCAAGTGGTCAACGACAAGTTAGAATCCGCAATAGCGGAGATTGAGGCGATCATCGCCAGCCATACGGCATAAGGATTCATTCAACATTCACAATAGCATCATAAGGAGAAGCAATGGCAGTTCATCCTGTAGATATGGAAAAATTTTACGGCAACATCGGCGATGTGTATGAAGCCATTGTTGTGACGTCAAAACGCGCCCGCCAGATTCACTCGGAAATCAAAATCGAGTTGAACCAACGGCTCGAAACCATCCAGCAGTTGACGTCCACGACCGAGACCGAAGAAGAGATGAACGGCACGGTCAGCACGAATCCCGACCAGCTGAAGATTAGCTTGGAGTTCGAAACGCGCTCGAAGGCGACGGAAGTCGCCCTGAACGAAGTCATGGACCAGAAGGTGGCGTTCCGTTACAAGGAAACCGAACACAAAGCGGAACCGGCAAAAGAAGCGGACGCTGAGTAAGGACTGCCATGCTGCGCGGCAAGCACATATTGCTTGGCGTTACCGGCGGCATAGCGGCGTATAAATCGTGCTACCTGGTGCGCGAGTTGCGGCGCGCCGGCGCCAAGGTGAAGGTGGTAATGACGAACTCCGCCACGAAGTTTGTCGCTCCGCTGACATTTTCCGCGCTCTCCGGGCACGATGTAGAAGTAGACTTGTGGTCGAGCAACCAGACGAGCACGACCAACATCGGCACACGGCATATCAGTCTCGCCAACTGGGCGGATATTGTTGTTATCGCTCCGGCGACGGCAACCACCATCGCCCGGCTCACTCACGGGCTGGGGGATAACCTCCTCACGGTTATCGTTCTCGCGACACGCAGTCCCGTTGTGCTCTCGCCCGCGATGGACGCGGACATGTATCTGAATCCCGTCACGACGCAGAACCTCGCGCTGTTACGCGAGCGCGGATTTTTTGTGATTCCCCCCGACGAAGGCGACCTCGCCAGCGGATTGAAAGGGCCGGGCAGACTGCCCGAAGTAGAAATCATCGTCCGCAGAGTTGACGACATCCTTTCCGACCGCCATCTCGACCTGAAGAATAAGAAAATTTTGATTACCGCGGGACCGACGTATGAAGCCATTGACCCGGTGCGCTTCATCGGCAACCGCTCGTCGGGCAAGATGGGATTTGCACTGGCGAACGCCGCCGCGCAGCGCGGAGCAAACGTGACGCTCGTTGCGGGTCCGGTACATCTCGAAACTCCGCGCAATGTGAAGCGCATAGACGTCGAATCCGCGCGCGAGATGCACGATGCGGTTACGCGCAATGCCAAGTCCGCCGATGCGGTCATCATGGCGGCGGCGGTGGCGGATTTCACTCCCGCACAGCAAGCGAAACAGAAAATCAAAAAGAGCGGCGCGGGCGGCATGGAACTTTCGCTCACGCACACGACTGATATTCTCGGCGCGCTTGGCAAGAGCAAGAAAAACACCGTGCTTGTTGGATTTGCCTTAGAGACGCAGGACGAACTTAAGAACGCGAAAGAGAAGCTGAAGAAAAAAAATCTCGACCTCATCGTGCTGAATTCGCTGAACGACAAGGGCGCGGGCTTCGGTTCCGATACGAACGTCGTCACCATTATCGACACCGGCGGCAAAACGGAGAAGCTCGGCACACTGCCGAAGTTCGACGTCGCCAACGCCATCCTCGACCGAATGAAAAAGATTTTATAGAAATGGGACACGGAAGAAGCCGAAAAAAGCACGGATAAAAACCGATTGTTCTTACGAAACTTCTAAGCGCTGTCTCGTACAACGTGAGGCAGAAAATATTCAACAGCATAACAGAGTTGATATGTATCTGCTGTTATCAGTTTAATCCGCCTTTTCCGTGTCCTATTTTTTTTCTGTTCTATGCCCGACACCAACAACGAAATACAGAAACTCCTGACCGACGTTCAGCAGTACCTCCGGGAAGAGCGAGAGCTTTTCGGCGATTACATTTATCCTGAACCCTCTTTTGAACCCTCTATGGCTTCTAAAAAGCAAGCAACTCCAAAAGAGCAATTAGCATCGAAGCCATCGGGAGAACAAGACTTGTTCGGCGGTCCGGTAACGCCTGCGCTACAGGGGAAGCCCGGCGCCATCGCTGAATCCCTGATGCCCTATCCCAACGAGCCGTGGGTGAAAGCGACAAGCCTGGACGCGCTGAATACGATGATCTGCACATGCACGAAATGCCCGCTCGGGTTTACGCGGACGAAGTTCGTGTTCGGCGTTGGCAACCCGAAAGCGGAGATTGTGGTCGTGGGCGAGGCTCCTGGCGCCGACGAAGACGCTCAGGGCGAGCCGTTCGTGGGAAGGGCGGGAAAGCTCTTGAATAAAATTTTAGAGGCGATAAACTTTAAGCGGGAGGAAGTGTACATCTGCAATATCCTTAAATGCCGTCCGCCCGGCAACCGCGACCCACAGCCGGAAGAGGTGGACGCGTGCATCCCGCATTTGTGGAAGCAAATCGAAATAATCAAGCCGAAACTGATTCTGTGTCTGGGACGCATCTCCGCGCAAATGTTGCTGAAGACCAACGCCTCGCTCGGCGACATGCGCGGCAAGGTGCACGATTACCGCGGCATTAAAATGATCGTTACGTACCACCCCGCCGCGCTGTTACGCAACCCGAACTGGAAACGCCCCGCATGGGAAGATGTGCAGAAGCTCCGGAAAATGTACGATGAGATGAAGGCGGGAGCATAACACGAAAAGCTGAATATCAGTGTCACCCGCACAGAGGGGGGACAGGGGGAGGGTTTTGGCTTTGCAGGGATCTTCTGTTCAGTTAATAAAAAAATACCTCCCCCTTTAGTTCCCCCTCGTGGAGGGGGACATAAAAAGCGAGAGGATGTG
>DASWKY010000080.1:0-3171 GCA_036396395.1 Bacteroidota bacterium
CAAAAGCGGACGACCTATGGTTCCATGCGCGCGGAGCAAGCGGCTCGCACGTGGTGCTGAAAGTCGGCACTGCGAACGGCAATCCGAGCAAGCTTGCAATCCAGCAAGCGGCGGGCATTGCCGCGTACTTTAGTAAGATGAAAAACGCCAAACTCGTGCCCGTTGCGATGACCGAGCGCAAGTACGTCCGCAAACCGAAAGGCGTGCCTGCCGGGACGGTTACGCTTGAGCGCGAGAAGACAATTTTTGCCGAGCCGAAATTACCGGAATCGTAACTGTCAACACACCTGCGAGGTCTCTAAGAGCTTGCAGGCTTCGTTTCAGACGTTGACTTTGGCGCGCTCTTTCTCTACCTTTCGCGTGCTTTCTCGTTGCACCGTGTGTTCTCTCACATATCTTTAGGGAGGTCCTGCCATGTCCTACGCCGGTTTTTGGAAGCGCTTCGCAGCGTTCCTGCTTGACCAGCTAATCCTCTGGTGTGTCAGCTTGCTGTTGCTCGTTCCATTTTTCGGTATGCTCGGGTTGGGGATATTTGAATCAGCGATGACGGATTCAGAACCCTCCGAAGGGATGATAGCCGCAATTCTTGGAGCGTACTTTGGGTCTCTGATGCTCATTGTTCTTGCGGGTTGGCTCTACTACGCGCTCATGGAATCCTCCGCCAAGCAGGCGACGCTCGGCAAGATGGCGCTCAGCATTGTTGTGACCGACATGAACGGGAACCGGATTTCCTTCGGCCGCGCCACGGGGAGATATTTTGGAAAAATCCTCTCCGGGTTGATTCTGTATATCGGTTATATCATGGTGGCGTTCACGGAGAAAAAACAAGGCTTGCACGATATGATCGCCGGATGTTTGGTTGTGAATAAGTAATAACCATTACTCAAGAGACCGGTTTGCAGTAAGAAGCCTCGTGGAGAAATTCTATGGGGCTTTTTTATTGATTCCTCCCCCTGTATCCCCCTCTCCCGAAGGGATCACTTTGGGGCTCCTGACACCAAGGCATTTTCGGTCAGGACGTAAGTCCTGACCGCACAAAATCCACATGTATCCGTTCAATCTGCTTTTTCAGTGTCCTATTTGTATATTATCTTGTGCATAACTTGATGCCCACCCCCCGCGTAAAAATTTGCTGTATCCAGAATGCCGGCGAAGCGCGCATGGCGATCCGGTACGGCGCATCTGCCGTAGGGCTGGTCTCGGCGATGCCGAGCGGTCCGGGCCCTATCGACGAAGCGACGATTGCCGCTATCGCACGGGAAGTGCCGCCGGGGGTTGCGACATTCCTGCTCACGAGCAAACAGGACGCCGATTCGATTATCGTCCAACAACGCCGCACGCGCGTGAACACCATCCAAATTGTCGATGCGGTATCTCCCGATGTATATAGCACACTCCGCGCAGAATTGCCCGGCATTGCGCTTGTGCAGGTGATTCATGTGCGCGGGCGGGAATCCATCGGCGATGCCCTCGCCACCGCGCCGCATGTGGATGCACTGTTGCTGGATTCCGGCAATCCATCCGCGCCCGTGAAAGTCTTGGGCGGCACGGGCAACACGCACGATTGGGACATCAGCCGGGAAATTCGCGAACAGTCGCCGGTCCCGCTGTTTCTCGCCGGGGGACTAAAAGCCGAGAACGTGCGTGAAGCTATCGAGCACGTGCAACCCTATGGTATAGATGTGTGCAGTGGCGTCCGAACCAACGGCGCACTGGATGAACCGAAACTCGCCGCATTCTTCAGTCGTATACATAGTTTCTAACGTATTCTCTATAAGGCTTTTTCTCTCAAAGACGCAAAGCCCGCAAAGAGAAAATACCTACATATCCTTTGCACCTTAGCGAACTTTGCGAGAATGTTTTATCAAAAATATTTTTAAGGAGGATATATGAAGCGTTCGTATCTGATACTCTCTCTGCTCGTTCTCTGTTCTCTCTCAGCGCTCTCTCAACCCAGTTTCCCTACCTATTATTCTCAGGACTTCCAACTGACGTCGCCGGGCGCGATGAAATTCGGCATGTACGGCTACGACAACCCGGCGACACTCAGCCACATGCGCCAGCCGGATTTCTATTTTACGTGGTCTGACGCCGGCGGGAAGTGGGACGACTTTAACCGGTGGGGGCTGTTCACCGCGTTCAACCCTGTCGGCTTTGGGTTCATTCATCAAAAACTTCCGGACGGGTATGTGAATGATTTTCGCCTCTCCTTTGCCGGAGGCACGCCCTCGTACAGCACGGGGCTGTCTATCGGCTGGTCGCGCGGGGAAACGCGGCTCCTCGACCGCACCACGCACGTGACGCTGGGATTCCTCTCCAGGCCCAGCGCATATGTTTCCATCGGCGGCACCGGCACAACAACATTCCGCCAGCATGACAGCGAGGCGTCGCTCGATATCGCCATCCGTCCGATCGGCAATGAAACAATAGCAGTTTTTGGAGATTACGCCGTCCAAAGCGGACAATCGTTGAGCGACGGCGGGTGGAGCGCGGGAGTTGCGACGGAATTTCTGCCCGGCATCAGGGTCGTCGGCAGGTATTTCGACACCAAGGCGTTTACCGTCGGGGTGCAGTTCAGCTTTGGCAACGCCGGGTTGAGCACGCAGGAGCATTATGACAAAGACGGCAACTATCGTCATTCCACCTACGGTATCCGTCTCGGCGCGTACGATAGAACGGTCTTGAGTACATTCAGGGAAAAGAAAAATTACCTCGAACTGAACATGATCGGAACGGTCAAGTACCAGCGATTCATGTTTTTCGATAATTCCAAAACGCTGGTTGACATGCTCGAGACTATCGAGGCGGCAAAAACCGACCCCGCCGTCTCCGGCATTGCGATGAACCTCTCCAGCATGAGTATCAACCGCGAATTCCTCTGGGAACTGCGCACCAAGTTGCAGGAATTCAAAGCGACGGGCAAGCATGTCGTTGTCTTTCTCGACCGCCCCGGCATCGACGCGTACCATTTTGCTTCTGTCGCCGATAAAATTGTGATGGATTCGCAGGGGATGCTGACGCTCGAGGGCTTCATCATGGGCAGGACGTTTGTCAAAGGCGCGTTGGAAAAACTCGGCATCGGCTTTGACGAGTGGAGATTCTTCACGTACAAATCCGCGAACGAATCGTACTCCCGCGAAAGCATGTCGGAAGCCGACCGCGAGCAAAGGC
>DASWKY010000081.1:0-3209 GCA_036396395.1 Bacteroidota bacterium
GTTTTCTTGCTTCAGCACTGTCGCCAGCAAGCCCATTTGCTTTGGCGGGAGCCAGGCTTCACGGAAGCTCCGTTCCAATTCAGTACGCGGGTGTACGCGCTGTGGTCGGCGATATTCTGGATCCGTTTCCATCTCACAATACTGCTCCAAGTCGGTCTCTTCGTGGTCGCGAAATATTAAGCGTTCGGTCTCGAGTTTAATCATTGAAGTGTGCCTGTCACAATTCAACCCTCAGAAGGGTAACCCCAGCCCCCTCAATCACCACCACATACTCCCCTTTTGGAGTCTTAGACGAAATGGTTTGGAGGACTAATTGGACGGGTCCCCGGACGACTTCTTCAAACTTCTTCGTCAGCTCTCTTGCAACAACCACGTGCCGGTTGCCGAGGTACGAAGAAATATCCGTCAGGGTCTTCACGATGCGGTGGGGGGACTCATACACTATAATAGTGCGGGACTCGTTTCGCAGGGATTCGAATTTCGTCTTCCTGCCTTTCTTTTGGGGAAGGAATCCCTCAAACACGAAGCTCTCCGTAGGCAACCCGCTCACCACTAACGCCGCGATGAATGCCGAGGGTCCGGGGATGGGAACGACGGGGATTGCTTGCTCAATCGCCGCGCGCACGAGATAAAAAGCGGGGTCGGATATTCCCGGCGTACCGGCATCCGACACGACGGCGATGGACTGCCCCGCAAGCAATTTACTAATCAATTCCGGCGCGCGCTGTCGCTCGTTGAAATTGTAATAGCTCACCATCGGCTTGTTAATGTTGTAGCGGTCGAGCAGGATTTTCGTTTTGCGAGTATCCTCCGCGGCAATCAAATCGACAGACAAAAGCGTATTGACGGCACGGTAGGTGATGTCTTCGAGGTTACCGATGGGGGTTGCGACTAAGTATAATGTGCCGGAGGACATTGCTGATTGTCAATTGCCGATTTAAAATGCAATGTATGAGATGTCCGTTTTTTCAATTGTCAATTCAAAATCGTCAATCGGCAGTGGTTTCACATTCCCCAATCGCGCACATACCGGAAATCCACATTCAGCGTGCGATACGAGATTTTCGCGATCACCGGGGGGCGGCGCTTGAATTGATTCTTGCGTACCAGGGAATGGACTTTCTTGATGAAGTCCGCAGCGAAGCCAAACTGCAGAAGGTCTTCGTCGTTCCTCCGCTCGTCAATCATCCGGAATAATAGCTCGTCTAACTCGCGGTAGGAAAACCCAAGCTCGCCTTCGTCTGTTTGTCCAGCCCAAAGGTCGGCGGTCGGTTTTTTCTCGATGATGCTTTTGGGGACGCCGAGAGCTTCCGCAAGGCGCCAGATTTGGGTTTTGTAGAGGTCGCCGAGAGGATTCAGCGCGCTCGCCGTATCACCGTAGAGCGTGCCGTAGCCGATCATCAGCTCGGTCTTATTGCTCGTTCCGATGACAAGCGCACGCTCACGGGCGGAGATATCGTAAAGAACAATCATGCGCATTCTCGCCATGATGTTCCCGCGGCGGACGTTATCCGTAATCTTATGCTGTTCGCAGTAGGCATCCACCATCGGAGATATATCCAACGTCTCGCTCTTGATACCCAACAGTTGAGCTACCTGTTGCGCGTCCTTAAGGCTCTCCGGACTGCTCGTCTTATAGGGCAAGAAGACACCGATAGTATTCTCCTTCCCCAACGCTTTCGCGGCAATAAAAGCAGAAACAGCGGAATCCACACCGCCCGAAATGCCGAGTACGCCTTTCGTAAAACCGGCATTCTTTGTCTCGTCGTGAAGAAACTGCACAAGCAGTTCCTTCACGAAATCCATATTCAATTTCAGCGAACCCTGATGGTCACCGTGGGATGTTTCCATAGTTGTTCTGAAAAGCCTCCTCCCCCTCAGAGAGGAGGATAACAAAGAAGAGATACAATTACTATTCTCCTTCGCGAATTTCCTGCAACGCATGTCGGATAATTGAAATCCCCTCGTCAATTTCCTGCGTGCTGATATTCAGCGCCGGGCGAAAGCGAATCGACCGGTCGCCGCAACCGATTAAGATCAAACCCTCTTCATATGCCTTACTGCGAAGCTGATCGCGGTTTTGTGCGGTGTCGAGATCCATCGCACACAGCAAACCCTTGCCGCGCGTATTGCTGGTTAATTCGGAAAAGTCCTGCTCAAGAGTTTGCAACTGCTTTTGCAAGTGCGTACCGACGTTCGCCGAGTTCTGCACCAGTTGTTCTTCTTCGATGATTTCAAGCACTTTCGTGAAGCGCACCATATCCGTCAAATTGCCGCCGAACGTGGAATTAATCCTGCTCGGCTTGTGGAACACGTTATCCATCACGTCGTCAATCCGCGTGCTGGAGAAAAATCCGCAGATCTGCGTCTTTTTGCCGAACACACAGAGGTCGGGTTTCACATAGTACTCGTGAGCCCACATCTTTCCGGAAATCCCAATGCCGGTTTGCACCTCGTCAAAAATCAAGAGGATTTCGCTCTCGTCGCAAATCGTCCTCAGCTCGACGAAAAATTCTCTCCGAAATTGGTTGTCCCCGCCTTCGCACTGAATCGGTTCGATGATCAGAGCGGCAATATCGTCCGGATTATTGACAATCGCCTGCTTGATTTGCTGAAGCGCGAGAGTTTCTTCCTTTTTCACTTGCTCGAGATTCTGTTCGTTGAGCGGGAATTTAATGACCGGGTTGTGAATGCGGGGCCACTTGAATTTCGGAAAGTAATTCGTTTTCACCGGGTCGGTATTCGTCAGCGAGAGCGTATAACCGCTCCTGCCGTGGAACGCTTTCCGGAAATGAATCACCTGCCAGCCGCGTTCGTCGGTATGCCCCTTGACGAAATTCTTCCGAACTTTCCAGTCGAACGCCGTCTTAATGGCATTTTCGACCGCCAGCGCTCCGCCGTCAATAAAGAAGGAATAGGGCAAATAGCTCGGCTGTGCGATGCGGGCGAACGTTTCGACGAACTCCGCCATCTCCACCGTATAGGCGTCGGAATTCGACGGCTTGTTGACGGAAACGTAGGCGAGCTTCTCGAGAAACTCCGGCGTGGTCATCTTCGGGTGGTTGAGACCAACCGACCCGGAAGAAAAAAACGTAAAGAAATCAAGATACCGCTTGTTGAAGCGCGAGTCGTAGATATACGAACCTTTGCTTCGCCGTAAATCGACGACAAGGTCGAACCCGTCGACAAGCGTATGCTTTGCAAGCGTA
>DASWKY010000082.1:0-3476 GCA_036396395.1 Bacteroidota bacterium
TGAGCCTTTAAGCGTTGGGCGCGCAAACGCCATAACGATGCAAATGACCAATAACGTTCTCAGGAGCAAAAGGAGCCATTGCCGGATTTTAATACGGCGGATTTTCGTCCGCTGCAATTCCTTGAGAAAGCTCAAAGTGCTGAACTCAATCGTGCGTAATTTCCGAAGATTCAGCAGGTGCAGAAGGATAGGGATGCCGGCGGCAAGCAATCCGAAGAGAATAAAGGGATTCAGGAATGTCATGGTAGTATCAAGACCTAAGTTGCTTCTACGTCTGCTCTTGTAAATTAAGCCGAAGAGTCCCGAAAAGCAAGAATGTGGGGTAGTAACACATGGACTCATCCGCTTCAATGTTGCTGTCAAGGTCGGATATGAAATTAATATCAACCGAACGTTCATTCCTCCTGCGACATGCATCACTGTGCTTATCATTTGACTATTGTGACCGGCAGGTATGGAAAAAACTGTGATCGCACCCGCTACTGTAATGCAACGAGCGTCAGATGATAGCAGTTCCTTCGTTGCAATTCGGGGCTAATTTCGGTACTTTCATAAACTTCCATGAACATTCCAACAACATACCGTGCGCCGGTGCTCGTGCTGTTTGCACTCTGCACGATTTCCGTCGCATGTTTTTCCCTCCAAACAGCCGATGAGCCACTTCGGGTTGCAATCATCAGACCGGATGTCGAAGGGCAAGTGAGCCGTTTTCCCGCACTCGTCTCGCACCAGGAAGTAAAACGCCCGAAAGTTGCCCTCGTGTTCAGCGGCGGTGGTTCACGCGGTATTACAGCTATCGGCGTGCTCAAGACGTTCGAACAAGCAGGCATTCCCATCGATTATATTGTCGGGACGAGTATGGGCAGTATTATCGGCGGACTTTATGCCGCAGGGTACACAACGACGCAACTACAGCGCATGGCGGATACCACACAATGGGATGCGCTCTTGAGTTTTAGCGACGAGGCGCGCCGCCGCGATTTGTTCTATGACCAAAAACTTGCGGAAGATAGAAGTATCCTTGTCGTGCGCTTTGAAGGTCTCGAGCCGATCATCCCCAGTGCGTATTCGACGGGCCAAACATTTTTAAACTATCTGAACATCTTAACACTGCAAGGAATTTATCGCCCGGGTCCCAGCTTTGACAATTTACGTATCCCGTTTCGCGCCGTCGCAACGGATTTGATTTCAGGGGAGCGTGTTGTGATCGAGCGCGGCGACCTCTCCATCGCGATGAAAGCAAGTATGACGGTGCCTTTACTCTTCAGTCCGGTGGTTCAGGATACCATGTTATTGGTGGATGGGGGGCTTGTCTCGAACATTCCCGCTGATGTTGCGCGAGGTCTCGGCGCAGACATTGTCATCGCGGTTGACGCCACAAGCCCGCTACGACCAAGAGATAAATTAGAAGCGGCATGGGAGTTTGCCGACCAAATTATGGGCGTGATGATGAAGAAGAGGAAAGAGGAAGAGCTGAAAGATGCGGATATCGTCATTACCCCGGCGTTGGGCGAACACCTTTCAACGGATTTCGAACGGCTTGATTGGATCATCGAACAGGGAGAGCGAGCCGCTCAACAGCAACTGCCGCACGTACAAGCCATCATCCACCGTCAATCTCATACTTTGTTAGCGGGAAGATCATCCGATTCTACGTACATGCGTCCTGTTGTGCGTTTCGACGAACAAGCGCTCGGTATGGAATGGTCGAATGCTGTTCGCACGTTTTCTGCTCAAAACCCGATAGACGAGCAGGAAGTCCGGTTGTTTACTCACGACCTCTACGAAAGTGGAGAATTCCAATCGGTGGAATTTCATGTCTCCGCGTATCGCGATTCTACCGTACTTCAACTCGACGTCCGTCCCAACCCGGCGTTAACCTCTGTAGAAATTCTCGGTAATAACATTGTTCCGCCTGATACCCTGATCGGCATTGTGACGCCGTTGATTCGCGCCCGGCTGAATGTCCATGCGGTCACTAAGGCGTTCGAGGATTTGCTTGGGGCATACCGCGACCGCGGGCTATCGCTTGCTCGTATTCGAGAGGTCACGTTCGACCCGTCCACCGGAAAAGCGGTGATTGTGATTGACGAGGGAGTGGTTCACCGGCGTGATATTCGAGGGACCGTCAAGACAAAAGATTATATTATCTGGCGGGAATTACCGTGGGAACAAGGCGAGGTGTTTGATGTGGCTCAGGTTGCCACGGGGATCGAAAATCTTTACGGTACCAATTTGTTTGAATTCGTCTCCGTCAATGTACACTATGAAGGGGAGAATCAGGAACGCAATATCGTTACGATCAACGTGCGGGAGCGGCGGACGGAGCTTATCCGCTTAGGCTTGCGTGCCGATAACGAACGCAATATCCAACCATCGCTGGATATTCGGGATGAGAATTTGCTTGGATTAGGCATGGAATTGGGCGCGCGGTTCTACGGCGGGCCCCGTAATCGCGGGCTGGTCGGTGAATTTAAGGCAACCCGTATTTTCGATACCTACCTGACGTTCAACCTGAAGGGCTACTACGAATACAAAGACGTCAATATGTACGGCGACGAACAATTAGGAACGCTTGAGCGCTGGAACAGGGTACAGATTGGCGAGTATCGCGAACTGCGCTCAGGCGGTTCGGTCGCCTTCGGAGCACAGTTAGAGCGGCTGGGTATCGCATCGGTCGAGGGGCGGCTGGAGACGCATCGCGTCTGGAGCATTTCCGGGCCTCCATTCCCGACGGAAAGTTTCCGGTTCGCATCGCTGAAATTCGGAACGAAGCTCGATACGCAAGACCGGTTCCCGTTCCCGCGCACGGGAGTCTCGCTCGATTTTTTCTATGAATCCGCGTTCGTCAAAGTCACCAGCAACGTCGGGTTTACGAAAATCTTTTTTCAATACAGAAATTATGAAACATACTTCAGCCGCCATACGGTCAGCCCGAGAATTCTGTTTGGGTTTGCCGACGAAACTCTGCCGGTCACGGAACAGTTCAGTATCGGCGGGCAGAACAATTTTTTCGGGTTGCGTGAAGACAACGCACGGGGTAGGCAATTATTTATCGCAAGTCTGGAGTACAGGTATCACTCGCCGGTCAGTATTTTTTTCGATACGTATCTCAAGGTGCGGTATGATTTCGGCTCGCTCTGGGCGGCGCCTGAGGAAATCAAACTTGGCGATTTACGCCACGGAGTCGGGATAAGTCTTGCGCTCGATACGCCAATCGGTCCGGCGGAATTTTCCGTCGGAAAAAGCTTCTTCTTTCGAAAAGACCTGTTAGAACACCCCGTCAGTGTAGGTCCTTGGGTGTTCTATTTTAGTATTGGATATGCATTATAAATAGACTACTGTAACGTCTTGAGAATGTTTTACGTATACTAAGTACGCGTATGAAGAACCCATTCAAACAGCTATCAGCAAGGTCAATTCGCATTATCGTCAGCTTCTGCGCAGTCATTGTGCTGAGTATTTGCATGGTGAAC
>DASWKY010000083.1:0-25282 GCA_036396395.1 Bacteroidota bacterium
TCCACAAACTACTATAAGGCATAGCGTACCCAAAAAGAGTCCTGTCTTGCTCAAAGTCTTTAACCTATTAGGTCAGGAAGTGAAAACACTCGTTGATGCAGAGTTTGAGGCGGGCGTATACTCCGTAAGCTTTGATGCGTCCGATTTGCCAAGCGGAATCTATGTTTACCGGTTGAGTGCTGGAACGTTTGTAGAAACAAAAAGAATGGTGTTGTTAAAATGAAACAACCCATCCCCTAACCCCTTTCCTAAAAAATAGGGAAGGGGATAAAAGTGTTCGCCCTTTTCTGGATGGATTCAGTACATGCAAAAGCCCGGCTACAGAATCTGAAGCCGGGCTTTTTTTGTAACAACTATTTTTTACGCTCCTACATTTTGCTGTGGCGAGCGGGCTCCTCTTAAAAGACCTTCGGTGCTCAAGTCCTCGTCAATCTCGGGCCAGTGGATACCGTACCCGCCGCCCGCGAGTTCCCATGTTGAACGCTGTCCTTGTGTCGCGTTAAAAAGTCGCGGGTACCATGCCAAGGGAACGGTAATCGTCCTTCCGTCCATCAGGTCAACGCTGAGGGCGTCTTCGGTTACCCGCACGTCTTTCACCCGTTCGTCAGTTCCCGCTACCGAAGTACTCATGCCATGCCTCTACAAATTCTGTTTGGTGTTTGACAACTACAGAGTGAATTATTCTCAACTCTCGCGGACTATAACCGACATTCCGAGCTAATGTAACAGATGACGCCAGCCAAAATTTAGCTGAGAACCGCTCTCTGTCAACATGGATATGCGGTGGTTCGTTTGATTCGTGACTGTGAAAATAGAAGCGATACGGTCCCTCCCGCAGGATTGTGGGCATGTGCCGCGCCTTTTCGTCTTACGCCAGCCTGTTCACCATTTTCGTGAGGCGGGATTTTTGGTTTGCGGCTTTGTTGCTGTGGATGATTCCCTTTGCCGCCATCTGGTCGAGCACCTTCACGGCGGACTTCAACGCCGCCGACGCCGCGGCTTTGTCTTTCGCCGTCCGTACTTTCTTAATGACCGACCGGATGCGGGTAATATCCGCTTTGTTCCGCGCGTGTCGCCGTGCACTGCTCCTGATTCGCTTTGCCGCCGATTTATGTTGTGGCATATCCTGATATCCCTCGTTAATCGAATGTTTCTTGTTTTTCTTATTCTAAGATAGCGAAATTACCGAAGATTTCCAAAGCCTTTTTGCGCTTGACGGAGTCCGTCCATAGAGGCTAACGATATTCGCCACTTGTTTTTCATCTCAACCTTCCTATTTTGGTATCTCAGATAATGCTCGCAGGCTATCCGTCGAACCACGGCGGGATGTAAAGCCTGCGGTTGTAGAACACACACGCACCGATGGCAAAACTCTTACAACAAATTTTCCTGTTTCGCGGCGGGAACCGTGGACCCTCTCAGCAAGAGGGGTGGCGTTTTGCGCTTATCGCTCTGCTTGACGCCTTCAAGCTACTTCTCGCTCTGCTTGCCGTCGGTTCGCTGGTCGCGGAGCACGGCTTCTATCTTTCTGCGGAATGGCTCCAGTACGCGTCTGCCGCAACGTTGGTTGTTCTGTACGGTTTTGCCGCTCTGACATTCCTCAAGCTTCTGCTGGTGAAAGACCGCGCCGCGCACATCCGCGCGCGGTGGGGCGAGCTATCGGTGTTCGTCATCATCTTGCTCTACTTGTTCTTCCCGGGACCGCTGGAGAGCGTGCTCCTCTCGTTCGACCCGCTATTGACGCCGGAAGCCATCACCACCATCTACCTTGCCACCACGCAGGTGTTTGTCTTGATTGCGCTCGTTCCCTCAACGCTCCGCGCAAGCAAGCGCATTATGGCGCGGAACATTCAACCATCCATGCTTATTTTATTAAGCTTCCTCTTGTTGATATTTGCGGGAACAGGATTGCTGTCCTTACCCCGCGCGACGGTGTCGCAGTCGTTCTCGTTTATCGACGCGCTGTTTACCGCCACGAGCGCGGTCTGCGTAACGGGGTTAATCGTGGTTGATACCGCCACGTACTTTACACCGTTCGGGCAGGCGATCCTGATGGCGCTCATGCAAATCGGCGGGCTCGGCATCATGACGCTCACGACGTTTTTTGCGTATGTGGTCGGTTCCGGCGCGCGGCTGAAAGAATACTCCACCATGCAGTCTCTCCTTGGCGAGGAGAGTGTGGGGCAGATCCGGCGTACTATTATCCAGATTGCGCTTGTGACGTTCGCGTTTGAAGCGGCGGGCGCGGTGGCGCTTCACCGCTTGCTCGACGGCGTCGAGACTTCCTCCGGCGCAAGCCCGGCGTTCTTCGCGGTGTTTCATTCCATCTCCGCGTTTTGCAATGCAGGCTTTACGCTGACAACACACAACCTTGCCATCCCGGCGCTGGGCTATAACGTCGGGGTGAATGCGGTCATCGCCGCGCTGGTCATTGTGGGGGGAATCGGCTTCCCCGTGCTTAAGAACCTCGGCGCGTTATTACGCCCAAAGGCGAGCGACGCGTTACAACGCCGGCTGACCGTTCACTCCAAGCTCGTCTTGCTGACTTCATTTGTGTTGATAGCCGGCGGCGCGGCGGCGTTTTATCTTCTCGAAGCCGATTCGACCTTGTTACAATTCTCCGAACCGCGGAAAATTTTCGTTTCGATTTTTCATTCTGTTACCGCGCGGACGGCGGGATTTAATTCGGTAGATATCGGCGCGCTGGCGGCGCCGACACTCTTCATCATGACTCTCCTCATGTGGATCGGGGCGAGCCCCGGTTCGACGGGCGGCGGCATCAAGACAACGACGTTCGCTCTCTCACTGTTGAATATCTACGCTATCGCCTCAGGACGCAACCGTGTGGAAATTTTCAAGCACAAGGTCGCCGATATCGCCGTCGTGAAGGCGTTCAGCACGGTCGTTATTTCATTCTTCATTATTAACGGCGCGCTCTTCCTGTTGCTCTTGACGGAGAGCCTGCCGTTGCAGAGCCTTCTGTTCGAAGTGGTTTCCGCTCTGAGCACGGTGGGGCTTTCCACTGGCATCACGCCGCAACTGACTTCGGCTGGAAAAATGACGATAATTCTTTGTATGTTTGTGGGTCGCGTGGGGCTGTTGGCGGTGCTGGTGGCTATCACCAAACAGCGCGACGGGCATCATTACGATTATACGCAGGAAAATGTATTGATAACGTAATACTTCAGCAGGTACTATGGCAAAAAAATATGCAGTGGTCGGACTTGGCAGTTTCGGCGCGCATCTTGCCGTTGAGCTTTCGCGCAACGGTGCGGAGGTGCTCGCTATAGACTCCGACATGGAAAAACTGGACGACGTGAAAGACCACGTGGCGCATACCGTACGTCTGGACTCGACGGAAGAAAAACCGATGCGCGAACAGGGCTTGCAGGAAATGGACGGCGTGATCGTAGGCTTGCGGGATAATTTCGAGGCGGAACTGCTCACGGTGTCCGTGTTACAGCAAATTGACGTCAAGCGCATCATCGTGATTGCCACCAGCCCGACGCACGAGCGGATTCTTCACCATCTCGGCATCAAGGAAGTGGTGCTTCCCGCCGTTGAAGCGGCGGAACGGCTCGCGACGAGCTTGATGTTCGAGCAGGTGCTCGACTCGTTTTCCGTTACAGCGGACTACTCGATTGCCGAGATAACGGCGCCGGACAGTTTTGTCGGGCAGACGGTGCAAAAGCTCGACCTCCGCACGCGCTTCGCAATCAGCCTTATCACCATCAAGCGCATCGCGACCACCACCGATTTGCTCGGCTTGCGGAAACGCCGGACGGAAACAATTATCGGCGTGCCGACCCCCGGAACGCCCGTCGAACGCGGCGATGTGCTTGTCGTGTTCGGCAATAAAAACGCGATTAAAAAACTCACCGAGGCATAACTCCGGCATGGAAACGGGCCATATTATTGTCTTTGTCGGGCTGTTGATTTTCCTCGCGCATTTTTTTGTCGCGCTGTTCGAGCGCACGCGCATCCCAGACGTCTTATACCTGACGCTCATCGGCGTTATCATTGGTCCGCTCCTGCAAATTGTTTCGCCGGGCGATTTCGGAAAAATTGGCGCAGTCTTTACCACCGTCGCGCTTGTGGTCATTCTCTTCGAGGGCGGGCTGGAATTGAGCTTAGAAAACCTCCGCCGCTCGCTGAAGGGTACGCTCCTCATTACGATTCTCAGTTATTTTATTTCGCTCGCGCTGATCGCATGTGCGTTGCTCATGCTGACGAACTTGTTGCCGCGCGCCGCGTTGTTTGTCGCGGCGGTACTGGCGGGACCGGCGCCGTCGGTCGTCATTCCGCTCGCTCGCCAGCTACGGCTCACCGACACCAGCCGCACCACGCTGATGCTCGAGTCTCCGCTTGGCGAGGCGCTGTGCATCATCGTCGCTCTCGCAATCCTGGAGACGTTTAAAGTAGAGGAAGTCCACGTTGGGTTGCTCGTCGGAAAACTGCTCTCGTCGTTCGTGTTCGCATTCGTTATCGGAGCGATAGGAGGCTATGTGTGGTCGCTGTTGCTCAACCGTATGCGCCAACTCCGCCATGCGATTTTCACGACGCCGTCGTTTGTGTTTATCGTGTTCGGCATTGCGGAGTTCCTCGGTTACAGCGGTCCCGTCGCCGCGCTGACATTCGGGATTACGTTGGGAAACATCGATTTCATTAAGATTCCAAAGCTCCTGAAACAGTACGACCTCAAGCCCTTGCGCCATAACGAAACGGAAAAACAGTTTTTCGGGGAAATTGTGTTCGTCGTGAAAACATTCTTCTTCGTGTACATCGGGTTATCCGTCCAGTTTGCCGATACGTTTTCCCTGGGACTGGCGTTTGCGCTGAGCGGCATTCTTCTTGCGGCGCGGTTGTTAGCGACCCGCCTCGCAATTGATACGACGAAGACGCCGGTCGAAGATGCACTTGCCATGTCCGTGATGATTCCCAAGGGGACAGCCGCCGCCGTTCTCGCGGGCATTCCCCTGCAAATGAGTATCGCAGGCGGCGCGTTGATCCAGAACCTCACCTACGGCGTGGTCATTTTTAGTATTATCTTTACGGCGGGGTTGGTCTTCCTGCTGGAGAAAACGTCGTTTGCCGCGGCAAACCGCTGGCTGTTCGCGGGGTTCACTCGTTCGGCATCCGCTCCCGTTCGCGAGGAGGAAAAGCCGGCTGGGGAAAAAAAATCCGACGCAGGCGGCTCACGCTATTTGTGATGGCTGATAGTTCACTCAGCGGGACAGCTTCGGCTTATTTCAACAAGAACAGCTATTTTTCCGACCTCAGCAGGACTTCCTTCCGGTATCTTCGCAGTGCTTCCTCGTGGTGCACCATACCGATAAGCTTGCGCGATTTGTTGTCCGATACCACCGGCAGCGCGTCGATATCTATCAATTCAAATGTTTTCAGCGCGTTATCAAGTGAGTCGGATTCCACCAATTCTGGAGCGTCTTTCACCATGATGTCCTCCGCTCGCAAGCCGTCTTCTGCCTCCGGATTCCTGAGCGCAGGGCGAAGGTCCTGAAATCGAATAAGCCCGACAAAAACGTCTCTTTCATCCGTCACGGGAAACACTGTTTGGTCTTTCAGTTCCACGAGGCGCAATAACTCCCGCATAGTTGACATTCTTCCGACGCGCGTAAATTTCTTCCGCATAATACTCCCAACGGTAATCCGGTGTACGATAGAAAGGTTTATCCCGTACCCGATTTCAATCCCTTCACGCTCGAGCGGAATCGTATAAATCGATTGTTTCATGAACAGCCGCGAGACAACGGCTGAACTTACAGCCGCGAACATAATAGGAAGAATAACCTGATACGTGTCGGATATTTCAAAAATGATGATAATGGCGGTCAGCGGCGCGTGCATCGTTCCGGCAACCATCGCGCCCATCCCAACAAGCGCGTACGCTCCGGAACTGCCTGTCCATTCCGGAAACAGGTAGTGCAAGGCGAAACCAATCACGCCGCCGAACGCGGCGCCGGCTTTCATCGCGGGCGCAAAGACGCCACCGGAACCGCCCGAACCGAGCGTCAACCCGACGGCAATCGGTTTGAGAATAAACACCGCTCCAAGAACCAGAATGCTCGCCTCCCCAAGGATGGCTTGATTGTTGATGTCGTACGAAAAACCTGCGAGGGATGGTACCCAAATAAGCATGACGCCGACACATAAGCCGCCGACTGCGGGCTGAAGTATCTTCGGGATTTTCCTTAGCCGCGCGAAATAATCCTCCGTTGCAAACACCAGCCGCGTGAACCAGACGGAGACAACGCCGGCCATCATGCCGAGGAAGAGGTAAAAGACCAGTTCATAGTTGGACACGAGACTGTAGTTCGTCGCGACGAATGTCGGGTGGTCGCCAAGGTACCCGCGCGCGACTGCTGTCGCAACAACGGACGAGACAACGATGGGGCTAAACGTACGCACGCTGAAATCGCCGATGATAATTTCCAGCGCGAACATTACACCGCCCAACGGTGCGTTGAAAATTGCAGAAATACCGCCTGCCGCTCCGCACGCAACGAGTGTGCGCAGGCGGTCGCTGGAAAGCCGAAAAAACTGTCCTACCGCTGAGCCGATGGACGCTCCGATCTGGACAATGGGGCCCTCCCGGCCTGCACCGCCCCCCGAACCAATGCTGAACGCCGAGGTGACCGTCTTGTAGATTGCAAGCGAGGATTTCATATAGCCGCCACGCGCGATCACGGCTTTAATTACGTCCGGCACGCCATGACCGCGCGACTCGGGCGAGACATAATGGGCAATGACACCGACCGCAAGCCCGCCGAGCGCCGGGTAAATCACCACTAAGTATTTGGACCACTCTTGTTCACTATACACACCGTGGAGATGAACGTAGAGGATTTCTTGTACAATCCGAATAGCCTCATGAAAAAAAACTGCACCGTAACCGGAGCCGATACCCACCAACGCAGCAAAGAACAGGAAGAGAATATCCTGTGAAAGGTTGAGTTTGACAAGACCCTCGACAATCAGAAGCCTGAGCCTGTTAAACAGCTCCAGCACACGCCGAGAGATATCTTTGGCAATCCGGGAGGGGTTGTTCATTTTGTTTTAAGGTGGTGCTTCTTGGAATTCCGTATAATATAGAGATGCTCGATGCAGAATGCAACCGCAGAATGAAATTCTAACACGGAAATTGATTGTCTCCCGCTCTCCTTGTATATTGTTCCAGCACAGAGACACACGACTTCATGATGAAAAATTTTTCGCTTCGGGTTCAGGTCTTTATCACCGTCGGGGTATTACTTCTCGGTTTGGTGAGCGCGACCGTTTACATAGCTGATACTGTGCGAGATGCGCGCGAAAGCATCGTGCGCCTCAACCGCGAACGGTTAAGCTCGCTCACCTCAAACCTTGCCCGCCGCTATGGCAGTGTCTTGAATTTTGTCGCCCCCGAACAGTCCGGGCAGACATCGCTTGCGGAACGCCCGGAGCTTCTCGAACAGTTCGCCGCCATCACACGAGAAGAACTGACGAAAGCGCCCGATACGGAAGCGGGTTTTTTTCATTTTCTCTGGAACCGGGAACTGGTGCATTCAAATACAACTCCCCCGACAAGCTCTCTTGTTAACGTGAGGACGTTCCGGCAGTTCCTTCCCCCCATCCTGCAGACAACCAGCAATGAAGAACTGGAACAATGGACGCATTACGAATCGTCTGCGGCGAGTTTTATTATTGTTACCCAGCCGGTCTATGCGCGTAATCAACTGGTTGGGGCGGCGTGGGCATTCGATGACCTCGGTGATGAATTGTCTTCGGCGTGGCCGCAGGACGTAACGCTCTTTCTGCAATTTGTCGTTGTGCTGGGGATACTGCTTGCGATTTCATTTGTCGTCACATTAAGCCAGGAAGTGAAATCCATCCGAGACGGCCTCTCGCGGATGAAGGAAAATCTCACCGCGCGCTTGCCGGTTTCACGCTCGGAGATGGGAAGTATCGCGGGGTCCATCAATGAGTTGGCGAATACAATTGTACAGCAACAACAAGAGAAGGAGGAACTCCAGCGTACCATCCAACAGCAAGAGAAACTCGCATCGCTGGGACAATTAATTGCCGGTGTTGCGCATGAAGTCCGCACACCGCTCACAGGTATTAAGACCCGCATTCAACTCTGGCAGAAAGCCCTCCGAAGCTCAAAGAGAAAGAGTACAAACACGCCCGAAGGTCCTACGCCGAAGTCCATGCGTCTGGTTGTGGAACAACTCGACCGTATGGAAACCATCGTTCAGAAGCTGTTGTATTTTTCCAAGCGGAGGTCGCCTCATTTCCAGAGCGTGAACATGCACGAATTGCTGGACGATTTTATAGAAGAGATCCGGGTAGAGGCGAAAAAACAACGCGTGAGCATCGAACGCGTGTACGGGTCGAACACACCCATGGTTTCCATCGATGTTTCGGAGATACGCGAAGTTTTCCAAAACCTGTTTCGAAATTCTTTGGATGAAATGATGAAGGGCGGGATTTTGCGCATCAACACGTTTGTTGAGAATGGGCAGAACGTGCTTCATGTCTCCGTTGAAGATTCAGGATCCGGCGTCGACCCTCAACTCGTTCCCAACATCTTCGACCCGTTTTATACGACAAAAGATTCCGGCGTCGGGCTGGGCCTCTCCATTGCATATGAGATCATCCGCTCGCACCAAGGCAACCTGTGGTACGAACAGAGCATGCTCGGAGGTGCGCGGTTCACCGTTACGCTACCGTTAAACGTCGCGCGGAAGGATACATAATTACGGTATGAAAACTCAATACAGTGTTCTGGTAGTCGATGACGAAGCGATCAGCCGCCTGAATATCAAGGATGCCCTGGCGACCGAGGACATTGATGTGAACGAGGCGGCAGACGGGCTTGCCGCTCTCGCCCAACTGAAACGGAAAACGTACGACGCCGCCCTGCTGGATATCCGGATGCCGAAAATGGACGGATTGACGGCGTTAACACAATTCAAAAAGATAGCTCCCGATATGCCTGTTATCGTCTTTACCGCTTACGGGACGAGTGAAAAGGCGATTGAAGCCATGAAGATCGGGGCATTCGACTACCTGACGAAACCGTTCGACCTTGAAGAATTATTGGCGGTCATCCGCCGTGCGCTCGAACACCGCCAGCTCTCGACGCGTGTCGAGGCGCTCCAGCAGTTCATCGTAGACCGTGAATCCGGCGAATTCCAGCCCGACCAACTGGTCAGTAAAAGCCCCTCTATGCAAAAGATTTTCAAGATGATCGGGCAGGTTGCGTCTTCGGACGCAACTGTCCTCATTGAGGGCGAAACGGGAACGGGCAAGGAGTTGGTGGCAAACGCGCTCTGGTATCATTCTGAGCGGCGCAACGCGCCGTTCATCAAAATCAATTGTGCGGCGATACCCGAAAGCCTGCTCGAAAGTGAATTGTTCGGCCACGAGCGCGGGGCGTTCACCGGTGCAGAGTCGCGGCGGCTGGGGCGTTTCGAACTCGCGCACAAAGGGACGTTGTTCCTGGACGAAGTGTCGGAAATGAGCACGCAACTGCAATCCAAATTGTTGCGCGTACTCGAACAGAGCGAGTTCCAGCGCGTGGGTGGCAGTGAAACGATTCACGTGGATGTGCGCATCCTCGCGGCGACGAACCGTACCCTGCAGGATGAAGTGCGTTCAGGGCGTTTCCGCAAAGATCTCTACTTCCGGTTACAGGTTGTGCATCTACTACTCCCTCCTTTGCGAGAACGCACGGAAGACATTCCCGTGCTGGTAAAACATTTTCTCAAAAAATATGGCGGGAAACGCAATCTCGCCTCCGATACGAAACTCATCAAACAACTGCTCGAATATCCCTGGCCCGGGAACGTGCGCGAACTGGAAAACGTCATCCAGCGCGCCACGGTCCTGGTGCAGGGAAAAGTGATTTCGCTTGACCATTTATCTCTCCCTTCAACAGGCACTGAAGAGACCGGTAGCGCCATTTCAAACGACCGAACCTCTCTCAATCTCCGCAAAACTCTTCAAACCGTAGAACGCGACCTCGTTCTCAAAGCTCTGCAAAAAGCAAAATGGAACCGCTCGAAGGCGGCGAAGTTGTTAGGTATCAACCGTCGTCTTTTGTACGGGAAAATAAAAGAGTACGACCTGCATCAGTAACAAGGGCTAATCCCTCCCATGTGGGCGAAATCAGCCCACCCGTTTTTCTCACACCCTGATAATTCCTTCGTAAAATCGCCCTTTATCGTGGGCACGCCAGTTGCACACTTGAAAATACCAGACACAGTTATCTTAAGGATTTTCAAGTATGAATACCGGCCAAACGATGTTGACCGTCGGCGCGATGGTTTTACTCGGATACACAGTTCTGATGACAAATCGTTCTTCGTTGACGCACGGAGTAATCCTCCAGCAGACGGAAATCGGCGTGTACATGATTTCGCTCGCAATTTCACGAATTGAAGAAGCTTCCGGCAGAGCGTTCGATGCGGCATCGGCGGGCGATATTGTGACATCAACAGCCGCGTTGACGGCGGGTGGCTCCTTTGGTCCCGCAACGGGAGAAACATATCCGGATTTTAACGACTTCGACGACTATGACAATTTTGCCAAAATTGACACCATACCGGGAGTAGATATACTGCGGGTGCATTCCCTTGTCAGGTATATAGAGCCCGCCAACCCGGACAGCGTGTTGAACTCTAGCACAAAGACATTCCATAAAAGAATGGACGTGACGGTAACCGGCACATCCACCAGCGATACACTACGGATGTCCTATATTTTCAGTTATTGGGCATTTCGTTAATCAGGGGATATTATGGGCTCTAGTACGATACTCGACATTATTACTTCTGTTATCATTGCAGGATTTCTCCTGCTCACCGCGTTGCGGCTGAACGACCAGGCGAACGAGACGTCCATTCTGTATCATTCCAACCTGTTATTACAGCAAAATATGACCGCGCTGACGGGCATTTTGGAACATGATTTCCGCCGCATCGGGTTTTGCGCAGACTATAAAAAAATTAAGGATCCCGCTGACGCAATCCGTTACGCCGATACCAGTAAAATCCGTTTTTGGCTGGATCTCGACAACGATGGGGTCATGGATTCCATCGAATACTCTATAGGCCCGCCGAGCGAGATGACCTCTACAGTAAATCCCCGCGACCGTGTCCTGTACCGTAAAGTAAATAACACGACAGCCCAGCGGTTGGAGATGGGTGTGACTCAATTTCGTTTCAAATTTTTTAACGCGCTTGGCGATACACTGCTCTTCCCCATCGCTGAGCCGCGTGAAATCCATTCGATGGAAATATCCCTCCAAATAGAAAGTTTTGCACCGTTCGATGTGCGCTACACCGCATCGAATGACACGCTGGCGGACTTCCAGATGTACTGGCGCCAGATCCGCCTCGCGGCGCGCAATCTTCGCAACCGATAAGAAAGGCCTCTCCTATGGGACGCGCATCCATGATTATGGTGATGAGTTATAGCACGGTGCTGATGATGATGGGGTTTAACATCTCCAAAGTCTCCAACTCAGCATATGAAAACTACATTGATTATTACGAGCGTACCGTTGCTCATAATATCGTCAACAGCGGAGCGAATTTAGCCGCTCAGCAAATCTACGTACAGCCGAACTGGCGCACCGGGTACTCGAACAAACCGATGTTCGGCGGCACAATCAATGCGGCGGTCACGACCCAATCGGACAGCACATTAAAATTATTCGTTACCGCTGAGTACAAAACCTACCGGGATACTGTCATTGTGGTATTACAGCCGAGTAGTTTTTCTAAATTTTCGTACTATAGCAATATTGAAGGCAATATCTGGTGGACGTCCAAAGATACCGTGTGGGGACCGATGCATACGCAGGACTACCTCGGCGTGGCAAACTCGCCTGTGTTTTACGGAAAGGTTACGTCAAAGAAGGGGTTAGAAATACATAGCGGCGGCGCCAACCCGAAATTCTACGGCGATTTCCAATCCGGCGTATCGCTTGAGCTTCCGTCCGACTTGAATCCCCTGAAAAGTGCCTCTGCCTCCGGCGGGAGATACATCTATGATAATGATGTCTCCATCGAATTCATGGATGACAGCGCGAAAGTGAAAATCGGTACCTCGGCTGATACGATGGTGTATCTCCCGACGTGGGCGCCTAACGGCGCCATCCTTGTGGAAAAGGGCAACCTGAGGCTGAAGGGAACAGTAAATAAATCCTTAACGGTCGGAGCGTTGGAAGGCGGAAGTTCCTCAAAAGGAAAAGTGTATTTTGATGACGATCTAAAGTATAAATACGACCCGCTTCTGTACCCAGATTCCACGGTGGTTGTGGGTGTTGTTGCTGAAGATTCTCTTGTCATTACTCAGAATAGCGCAAACCAAGAAGACATCATTATACAAGCCGCTCTCTTTTCCCTCACCAAGGGGCTTGGCTCAGAAAATTACAACATAGGAGACCCGCGCGGAAAAATCGAATTGCTTGGCGGTATTACTCAGTACCAGCGCGCCGCAGTCGGTACGTTTAGCGGTGAGAGTATCACTCATGGTTACTCTAAACGCTACCGGTACGATGAACGCCTGATGGTGATACGGCCTCCGTTTTTCCCAACAACTGGAAGCTACGAAGTGCTCTCGTGGTACGAAAGATAGTGTAGCAATTCTATATCAACACCATTTATTGTGCCTCAAATTGATACATTTATTATCGATTTGAGGCATAGCTGTGTAAGATGCGTTTACGCGCTTGTTATATATCACCTGTTTACTTAGTGTTTTGATATATTATTTAATTTCTTTGTAGCTTTGTATGTATTGCTCTAAGGCATGGTTTTTGTGCCTATTCTAGTAATGGGTGTCTCAGGACGAAGCAATTCCCCATTTCAGCTATTTTCGCCTGAATGAATTATTGTAATTATTCCATACTATGTCCGGAACAAACTCATTTCTTGTGCTTGGGGCATTGGTGCTCCTGTCGTTGCTTTCGCTTTCTGCAAACCGGGCGATGATTTCAAGTTACGCCAATTTGCTGGAAACGCAGGCAATGATTGCGACTATTGCCGAAGCGGAGAATCTCATTCAAGAAATCAGTTCGAAATCGTTTGACCAAGTTATCGCTGTCGAACAGTCGAGCGCGGGGAAATCTTCTGGCGGTGGTTCTTCATCCGGCGGTGGACTGTCTCAGGGTAAGGGACAGTCACAAGGCGGAGGGCCGTCAGAGGGCGAAGGACCTCCGTTTATTCCGCCGGGGTGGTTAAAACGAAAAAAGCCGGCAGACTTCACGCCACCCGGCTTGCTTGGCAAAGAGCAGGGTGAAAAATATCCTTTCTTTAACGACGTGGACGATTATCACGGCTTGCAAAAAAAACACGACCATCCGGTTTTTGGGTCAATCGAATTGAGCGTGACCGTACAGTATGTGGACCCGAACAATACAGCGACGATTTCCTCGGACAAACAATCCCTGGTAAAAAAAGTAGAAGTGAAGGCGTTTAATAAAGGGCTTGAGGACACATTGAAATTATACCACGTAATCTACCAGTAATCTATTATGGGATCGACAACCGACCTTATAGGATCCTTTGTTATCGGCGGGCTTGTTATCGTTATTATTCTGTCATTGAATTACAACCTCAGCAATACGACATTTCAGCGTTCGCAGGACTTGATTTCACAACAAGCATCGGTCGAACTCTTGAACATATTGGAAAACGACCTGTATAAAGCGGGGTACCGTACGACCGCCACCCCTGTTCTGCTCGCAGAATCTTTGTCGGTTGCTTTCCTTGCCGACCTTGACGATAACGGCACGATAGACTCCGTGCGATACACCGTAGGCGATACGACATTTTTTCTGACAACAACGAACCCGCACGACAGGCCTCTCTATCGGAGGCTGAACGCCGGAAGTCAACAAAACGTCGCTTCCGGCTTGACAGAATTTTATTTCGCGTACCGGGACACCGCCGGAAGTGTGATACCGTACGATTCTCTCAAATACGTGCGCCATAGGTCGGTCGTCCGCCTTATCACATTTGCGTTCGTGATCGAACCGAGCGACCCGCTGGATTCGACATTTATTCCGGTAACAGCAGAAAAAGTGATTCATCCAAAAAATATCGGGGGTTGGTAAGTGGGACGCGCTTCGCTCATTATGATCCTCGGTGCATCAATTACCGTCGGCGTGATGAACTTACAGCTCAACCGCGCGTCCGAACAGGCGACGGAAAATCTCGTCCGCTATTTTGACGGGACACTTTCCCGAAACCTTGCCAACGACGCGGCGTCGTATGTATTGGGGTTGTATGCCGACAGTGCGACTCTGCGCGTACAAAACTCAGCGAAACTTTCTTCGTCGATTTTCAGCGATGTCGGAGACCATAGCCTTACGTATTCACTGTATGATACGACGATCAACATCGAGAAGAACGACCACGAGGTCGTGAAGCTTGTGATGCGTGCTGAATATGGAAAGAGCGTTCACGAGGTGATGGTGTATGCCGGCACAACTTTTGGGTTCGTTCCGGAGCCTCTTCGCGGCGCGGTTACCGCCAACGGGGTGCTGGATAATACGATTGGCGACCTGCACATCGACGGCAGGAACCATACGGAAGAAGGCGAGCTTGAGAACTTTGGCGGGGTGTACGGCATATCCTCCGGAAGCGCCTTTACTAACAAGGGAAAAGCAGTTATCGGCGGAACCGATGAAGATGGGAACGACTACCCTGCGAGCAATCCGGCGAATACCCTTTCAGTGGAACAGAGCCACAATTGGAGCAATACATTTCCTGCTGACCCCGACGGAGTTTTTAATTTCCCCGGAGGCACGTTGAAAGAAGTCGCCAAGAGCGGCGTCGCGGGAAGCCAATACGTGGCGAACCCGAAAGACCTCCAATTCCCGCTCAAGGGTGTAACATACGTGGACCTTCCCGAAGGCGTATCGTGGAAGGCGGCATGGCTGGGGAAGGACCCTGCCGGCATTCTCGTCGTCCATAATTCATCCGGCACGGCGCGTGTGGAGAATATCGCTTCGGAGACTCCCTTTAAGGGGTTGATTATCGCAGATAAAATGTTCCATATTCATGCTGACGTGCTGGGCGCCGTTATGCTCTTATCGAATAGTTTAGAAAAGAAAAAAATCTGCACCGGCAACCACGAGAACAAGATATTATTCAGCCGCGAGGCAATTCAACACGCCACCTACCTGACATCGGAAAAGGGAACGGGGTGGCGGGGCAGGGTACCGATCTTCGGGTGGATGGAATAAGATGAAACTCTTACTTTCCATATTAATTGCAACACTCCTTCAACAAGGGAACCCCCAGTCGAATTCCCAGGCAGGCTCGGACAGTACACCGTTGAAAACCGTCGAGCTTTTCAAGAAAGGCATTGATGAAAATGATATGCTGGTGATTTGTAAAGTCATGTCCGACGAAGAAGGCACGGGTCCACTGAAGCAGGCGAGCTACGAACAGATGCAGAGTTCCCTCGAAGGGTTAAGCACGATGTGGCGTGCGAAACCGTTTACCTACGGCGAAACGACATACACCGGGGGCAACACGGCGACATCCGCGACGGTAAAGGTGGAAGTGAAGAGCCTGAAGCAGGAAGTAAACTTTGTTCTGGAGAAGTACGGCAATTCGTGGTATATCTTCGATATTGAAATTTTCTTCAGGTAACACATGAAGTCCTTGTGCATCCCGGTCATCGGTAACGGGATTCCTCGCCCCAATAACACGGCGAGACCCGGGATGACTCTCCCCAAAAACACAACGGGCATGTACTCATGTACATGCCTGTTGTGTGTACGCTAAATGCTATCCGTCATTCATACCAATAGACGATTTGGTAGTACCTCAGCTTGCCGATGTTTTTCGCGTTGGTGAGCGCGGCACTGCTGTAGAGCACCTTTCCGTTCGCGCCGGTACCTTTCAGCGTGAGGCTCGCGGCGCCATCGCCGGGTTGAGCCACAATAAGACCGCCGACAATTTTTGGCGTTCCCGCGCCGCCAAAGTTTACCGTATTCGACTCTCCAAACACAACGACGAGGCCGTACCATTCGAAGTTTCCGCCAATTTCGATATTGCCGCGTACTGCAAGGATGCCATATCCGACGGTGCCGCCGGTGAATTTCACCTTGTAGTTCGTATCGGCGGGCGAATCGCACACGACGATAACAGGGTTCGTAGATGAGCCGTATGTTTGTCCGCTGTAAGTCCCCGTAGTGAGATAATAATCGGCGTTGCTTAAATACTCTTGAATGTAGTCCGCTGGATTAGCAAGAGAATCGTCCACGATGACTTCTGTCGAGCCTTGAATATTATCTCCGGGGGTGTCGTCTTCCGCATCCATAATGGTGGCTGAATCTGTGGAGTTTAACACCCCGACACCGGGAAGATCGCCTGAGCCGACAAGGGCTGTCCCGTCAGCATTCCAGTTATGACCGTCGACAGTCGGCTGGCCACTCATAGTGAATGTTACTGGCGATGCCCGAATGCCGATAGCGGAGCTGACGCCAGGGAAGGGTTTGGTATAGCGGAAAAGCTTGAGGTACATTGTATAGCTCGTATCGGTATATCTGCCTTGGGCTGTCAGCCAGACCGTATCGCGAGGGCTTTCGCTGTATTGCGCACTGGTGATTTGGTATTCGCCGTTGGCAAAGTCTATTGTTTCCGTTGTGTCTGGGTCCACGTTACGGTCGTACCCGCGCAAGGTCGCGTGGACCGCCGTGCGTGCGAGGTTGCGGGCGTACATGTATTTGTAGTACGTATAATTGTTCTCGAGCGCGCGCTCTGTCGTGCCCGAGATATTGGAAGCGATTGTCGCCATCGCCATCCCCAACCCCATAACCATAAATAATGCGGCTCGTCCCATAGTGCGTCCTCGTTATTGGAGATTGCCCATATTCCGCGGATAGATCAGTTTTTCCCAGAAGACGGAGATATAGGTCGTAATGTCCGGCAGAATAATCGGCGCGTGGCTCTGTACGCGAAAATACACTTGAATGGCGTGTATCGAATCGCGCGACGCTCCCGTTACCGGAGCGGTTAATGTATTAAACGTGCTGTCAAGATATGTCATGCTGAACTCCGTGACGCCGATGTTGTGTTCCACCGTCACGCCGTTTTCCGTGCGGTAGAGAGTGTGGTCGTCTGGATTCTCAGAGGCAGGATCTTCGGGTCCCAACTCGTAGGTCACCGTACGCATCGTCGCATCGTTCAAAATGTAGTACTTGAAGCGGATCTTGTTCGCCTCCGCCGTATCCACTTTGGTGCCGCTCACGTTAAAACCCATTTTATGAAAATCGAACTCGACTGTTTTGGCAAGCTCGAGCGCGTAGTTTTGGGTCATGTAGTTATACGTGTTGTAGTACATCGTCGAGTTCATATTGATCTGCACGCGCCCGATGGTAAACATTAGCGAGCCGAAGATGATCGTCGAAGCCATGATATCCATCATTGCACTGGAACCCATATTCTTCTCCTCTGGTTAGAAGTAACGCCGGTAAATAGAGATATCCTGCAGGCTGATCCAGATGGTTGAGTCGTTCAAATCAACTGGTAAGTTCGGGTGATAGCAGTCCACATTAACCACCTTGTAGTGTGTTCTGTCTGTGATTAACGAGTCCGGATAGGTTTCACGCGCATACGTGACCGTGCTTTTGATGTAAAACCAGCCGAGAATGCTGTCTTTGACGGCACGGTGATAGTTATGGTAGTCGTCCACGTCGTCAAATCTTGTTTTCGAAAGATAACTCGTGTCAACGTTGCTGTAGCCGAGAATTGTTCCCAGACCGAGAAGATTCAGCGACTCACCTGATCCGTCGGGCCCGAAATTCGCCGAAGTCGTAAATTGACTATCGGCATAGACCAAGGTCCCGATTGAATTCTCGTCAAAGTCCCGCGCGAGAATTTCATCGAGCAGGGTTTGGGCGATCGAGAGAGCATTAAGCTGTGACTGCGCTTCCAGCCCCGTCGCGATAGACGAAATAAACGTGCCGTTGATGCTCAGCGTCAGCATGGCGAGCATCGTCAAAGCCCCTACTACCAACATCGTTTGTCCCACTGGAACTCCTTAACGTGAGTAGCTTTACTGGTATTAAAACTGTACTACAATACTGAAAACACCGGCAAGAGTCAAGTTACGCCGGTCACACTCTGCCGTTCCTTGCTGAATATCACAGTATTGCTCCTATCAACAATATTTCTCAGGCATTTTCTTGATAAGAAACGGCTCTCATTGTACTGAATTTCAAGAAAACAAACCTTCGACTTCACACCGCGCTTCAGCATAAGACTCTAATAGCTATGAAATGAACGCCGAACGCGACGGCGTGGTCAATGTGCGCGTACACACAATCTCTTGCCACTCAGGCAATTCCGCTCTATATTAATCGAATGAATTCCGCCGTTCCGACAATAACTTCCGGGCTTGCGTTCAACCGTGGCGACCTGAGCAACGATACTCTGCTTGAGCTGTACGAAGCGCTTCTTCTGCCCCGTTTGATTGAAGAAAAAATGCTTCTTTTGTTACGGCAGGGAAAGCTCAGCAAGTGGTTCTCCGGCATCGGGCAGGAAGCGATTGCGGTCGGGTGCACGAAAGCATTGCAACCCTCGGACTATCTTCTCCCGTTGCACCGGAATCTTGGCGTGTTTACCTCGCGCAATTTGCCGCTTGAAACACTCTTTGCGCAGTGGGAAGGGAAGCGCTCCGGCTATACGAAAGGGCGCGACCGTTCTTTCCACTTCGCCGCGCCGGAACATCGCATCATCGGCATGATCTCTCACCTCGGCGCAATGCTTCCGGTCGCAGACGGCCTTGCGCTTGCAAGCAACCTTGATAACAAGCCCGACATTGCGCTCGTGTTCTCCGGCGACGGGGGGACAAGCGAAAGCGACTTCCACGAAGCGGTCAACGTCGCCGCTGTCTGGAATCTGCCCGTCATCTTTCTCATCGAAAACAACGGCTACGGACTTTCAACACCGACGAATGAGCAATATCGCTGTAAGCAGTTAATTGACAAAGCGCTCGGTTACGGCATCGAGGGAATACGTATCGACGGCAATAATATTCTGGATGTGTACGAAACTACCTGCCGTATCGCCGAGGCGATGCGCCGCGACCGGAAGCCGGTACTGTTGGAAGCAATGACCTTCCGCATGCGCGGGCACGAGGAGGCATCCGGCACAAAGTACGTACCGCCCGCGCTCTTCGATGAATGGGCGAAAAGAGACCCGGTCAAGAATTACGAGCAGTATCTTCTCGGCATAGGTTTGTTGACGAAAGAACGCGTGGAGGAAATCCGCTCTCAGTTCAAACAACGAATAGAAAACGCGTGGGAGCATACGCAGGCTGAGCCAAACATTGTCGCAAACGTCGATACAGAACTTGCCGATGTGTACGCTCCTCTCAAAGTAGAACTTGTTCTGCCTCATCAAGAGAAGCAGTCCAAGAAGCGCTTCGTCAACGCGCTCTCCGACGGATTACGCCAGGCGATGGAACGCGACCCAAAGCTCGTACTGATGGGACAGGATATTGCCGAATACGGCGGCGTCTTCAAAGTGACGGAAGGCTTCGTGCAGCAGTTCGGCAAAGAACGCGTGCGGAATACGCCATTGTGTGAGTCCGCAATTCTCGGCTCGGCAGTAGGGCTTTCCATTTGCGGCAGGGCGTCAATGGTGGAAATGCAATTCGCGGATTTTGTCACCTGCGGCTACAACCAGATCGTCAACAATCTTGCCAAAACGCACTACCGGTGGGGTCAGCCGGTGAACGTCACCGTGCGTATGCCGACCGGCGCAGGCGTGGGGGCGGGACCGTTTCACTCACAAAGCACTGAGGCGTGGTTTGCGCATGTCCCGGGCTTAAAAGTCGTGTACCCATCGACTCCTTTTGACGCGAAAGGGCTGATAACAGCGAGCCTCAGTGAGCCGAATCCGGTGCTCTTTTTCGAGCATAAATTTCTTTATCGTAGTATTGAAGGATTGGTGCCGGATGAGTATTATACTCTCCCGCTTGGCGTGGCGCGAATCGTGCAGGAAGGCGCCGACGTTACTTTAGTAACGTACGGCTGGGGCGTGCATTGGGCAGTAGATGCGGCGAAAGGATTTCCCGATACGAATATTGAGATTATTGATTTACGAACTCTGTCGCCGTGGGATAAAGAGGCAGTCCTTGCCTCAGTCCGCAAAACCGGCAAATGTTTGGTTGTGCACGAGGATACGATGTTCGGAGGCATCGGCGGCGAAATCGTTGCAACGATAACGGAGGAATGCTTCGCACAATTGGATGCGCCCGTAATGCGCGTTGCGTCGCTCGATACGCCTGTACCGTTTAATCTTGAGTTAGAAAAACAATTTCTCGCGAAAAGCCGGCTGAAATACAAACTCCAAGAACTCATCGCTTACTAATATTTATCGAGACGTAGCAAGCTACGTCTCTACAAAGATTCTATGTCCCAAACAATCTACGAACTTCCGACTCCCGCACTATTGCTCGATGCGGATATCCTCGACCATAACATTCGGGCAATGCAGGAAAAAGCGAACAAGTTGAGTGTTTCGTTACGCCCGCATATTAAAACGCACAAGTGCCTCGAAATCGCCAAGAAACAAAAAGACGCCGGAGCGAAGGGCATCACCGTTTCGACATTTTACGAAGCGGAGCAATTTGCTAAAGCCGGCTATACCGATATCACGTGGGCGTTCCCGATACCGCCTGTGTATATCGCCCCCGCTCTCGACTTCAACGAGAAGGTAACTCTGCGGGTGGTCGTTGATAGCATGGAAGCGGCGAACCTCCTCGAAAAAACCGCGCGCGACAAAGGAAAGAAAATTCATGTGTGGCTGAAAGTTGACTGCGGGTACCACCGCGCTGGCGTGGACCCGAAATCGCCGCTTGCAGAAGACCTCGTCAAAACATTGTCGAAAGCGGAGAGCCTGCACTTCGACGGCATCCTGTCGCATTCGGGACACGCCTACCACGGAAAAAACCGAACCGAAATTCTCAAGGCGGCCGAAGAGGAACGGGACGTGATGATGGATTTTGCCGAACGAATGAGGAAAAAGCGATACGACATTCTCGCCGTGAGCATTGGTTCAACGCCGGCAATGGCGGTGATCCAGAACTTGAGCGGCATAAAGGAAATCCGCCCCGGCAACTATGCGTTCTACGATTACACGCAGGCGATGATCGGCGCGTGCGGCGTGGGCGACTGCGCGCTGACCGTCCTCTCGTCGGTCATTTCGCACCAGCCGGGTGCATCGCACTTTCTCACCGACGCGGGCGCGCTGGCGCTTTCTAAGGATATGGGTCCCACGCACGTCAGCAACGACATGGACATGGGCATTCTCTACGACGACTACGAGCGCAAACGCCTGCAACCGCACATCCATTTGCGGACACTCTCGCAAGAGCATGGAAAGGTTATCGCCAATTCGCCCGATATGATCGAGGGGAAATATAAAGTAGGCGACAAAGTCAGAATTCTCGAGCACCACTCGTGCCTCACCGCCGCGCAGTTCGACGAGTACTACGTCGTAAAAGAAGATCGCGTGGTGGACAAGTGGAAGATTTTGAGAGGACGGAGTTGATAAGAGCTATGTTGGTTTCCTAATTCCTAACACCTACTAACTATGGTTTATCTTTCTAATAGCATCATCCTCATTACTGGCGCAAGCGCGGGCATCGGCCGCGCGTGCGCTGAGGCGTTCGCCCAGGCGGGCGTAAAGCTTGTGCTGTTCGCACGGCGCAAAGACCGCTTGCAGGAGCTATCTTCCGAACTCAAGCAAAAGTACGGTACTGTGTCTTATATCGTCGAACTTGACGTGCGGGACCGGAAGGCCGTTCAGCAGGTCTTCAACAAATTACCGGACGAGTGGCAGAAAGTTGATGTGTTAGTGAACAACGCAGGGCTGAGCCGCGGGTTGGATAAACTTCAAGACGGCTCCATTGACGATTGGGAAGAGATGATTGACACGAACATCAAAGGCTTGCTCTATATTACGCGGGCGGTATTGCCGGGCATGGTTGCCCGCGACCGCGGCACCGTCATCAATATCGGCTCGATTGCCGGACACGAGTTGTATCCGAAAGGCAATGTCTATGCCGCCACCAAGCATGCGGTGGACGCTCTTACACGGGGCTTGCGTCTCGATTTAGTCGAAACATCGGTGAGAGTCTGCACTGTCGACCCGGGGCTGGTGGAAACGGAGTTCAGTATGGTGCGCTTCCGCGGGGACGCAGAGCGCGCGCAGAAAACGTATCTGGGGCTCCAACCGCTCACGCCGCAGGATATTGCCGACGCTGTGCTGTACTGCGCAACACGCCCGCCGCATGTGCAAATTTCTGAAATGATCCTGCTTCCTGTACACCAGGCATCGCCGATGCTGGTGCATAGGAAGGGGTAACAGCAAACCGTCATTCCCGAATGTTTCTATCGGGAATCTCTTCACTGGATGCCCGCTTACCGCATGCGGGCATGACATTGGGTAATATCTCTACAACGACTTAATCACCCGCACAACTTTCCAGACAAACGACACATCTTTTTTCCGCACCACCATCGGCTCAAACTCCGGGTTCAGCGGCACGAGCTGAATGAACTCCGTTTCGATCTTCACGCGCTTCACCGTATCCTCGTCGTTCACGCGCACCACACAAATATCGCCACTGCGGGATTCTTGCTTCGGGCTGACCACAATCACGTCGCCGTCCTCGATGCGGGGCGCCATGCTGTTGCCCTTCACCACGAGCGCGAACGCGTTCGCGTCGCTCACGTTGTCCACGGTGATGTACTTTTCGACGTAGTCCGCGTGAAAGTACAAATTCGGCGCGCCGCCGGGGACGGACGACAATAACGGAACCGTCACTAACTCGACGCGCTTATAGCGGCTCATCGGCAAGTGCACAATTTTCTTCTCCGTGGTCGTTCGCGCGAACATGTCGCCCTCGCCCGTTAAGAGCCAGTGGGCAGTCACGCCGGCCATCCGTGCAATGCGCATCAGGTAGTTGCTGTCCGGCGCCTGTTCGCCGTTCTCCCATCGCTGGATGGTGCGGGTAGCGACATCGATTTTCGCGGCGAGCTTCGCCTGGTCAAACCCTTTCGAAAGCCGCGCTTCGCGAATCCGCCGAGCAAGTTTAGTGTTCATACTGTCATGTCTCCTGAAAAATACAATCCAGATGTCATTCTGAGCGTAGCGAAGAATCCCGCTTTCATATCGGCAGCTCTTATAACGAGTTTCTTCCGTAGGGATGCCTACGGCAGGAATGACATAGTTTTTTTTCCTAAATATATATTTGTCGCATCGCGCTTGACACTATGACAAATTTGTCGTATCCTCGCGCGGTCAACATACATAAAATTTTCATTTCTGTCAAGAGGCATTACCATGTTTTCGCTCACGATTAAAGGCCGGGGAGCGGGATTCAACCCGCCCAACCGGTTTGAGGAAATCTCCGTCGGTCCTCCCCCTGAAGACATTGCCCAGTATTTCGAGGAGCCGGACCTGGAGCGCAAAATCCCCACCAAATATTATATGGATAATACCAAAACGATATTGTCCAATAATGACAGCCCTGATATCGGCTTCCGGTACAGCATCAACCCCTACCGGGGGTGCGAGCACGGATGTATTTACTGTTACGCCCGGCCGTCGCATGAGTATTTGGGGTTCTCGTCGGGTATGGATTTCGAGACGAAAATCCTCGTGAAAATGGACGCGCCGAAGCTCTTGGCGGAAGAACTTCGCAAGCCTTCGTGGGAACCGCAAGTCGTCGCGTTCTCCGGCAACACGGATTGCTACCAGCCGGTAGAACGAAAGTTAGAAATTACGCGCAAGTGTGTGGAGGTGTTTTTGAAATTCCGCAACCCGTTCGGGATGATCACCAAGAATGCTCTCGTCCAGCGCGACATTGACCTGCTGAAAGAACTCTCGTCTATGAATCTCGTGTGCGTTACGGTCAGCATTACGTCGCTGGATAACGAACTGATCAGAAAAATGGAGCCGCGCACATCTGCGCCGCATAAGCGGCTGGAGACTATCGAGGTGCTGGCGAAAAACGGTATTCCCGTCGGCGTGAATGCCGCGCCGATCATCCCCGGCTTAACCGACGTGGAGATCCCCGCCATCCTTAAAGCCGCCTCGGAGCGCGGAGCGAAATGGGCGGGACATACCATCGTGCGGCTCTCGTACGCGCTAAAGGATTTGTTCGTGGACTGGGCGAACCGCAACGTGCCGGAGAAAGCGCCGAAGATCATCAACCGCATCAAAGAGGTGCGCGGTGGGAAACTATCTAATTCCGACTTCGGCACGCGAATGTCCGGCGAAGGGGAAATCGCCGAATCCATCCACCAGTTGTTCGAATCGAGCTGTCGTCGTTATCATCTCAATGAAGAACGGATGCATTTGAGCAAAGCGCACTTCACAAGGAACGCAGACCAGGTGGAGATGTTTTGAAGTGATACATTTGCGCCACAAAGACACGAAGGCACTAGAACCGGTCTCAAAAATGGATAAAACTCATTCGGGATCGGGTTAAAACCCGGCATACATTTTTGGATCTCGTATCCACGCCCTGAAGGGCGTGGCTATTAGCCCCGACCTTTAGGTCGGGGAAATAATAACAAAAAAACTCAGGGCTTCAGCCCTTTACGCGTGTTTTTGAGGTGGGTTCTAAAAAAACTGAGGAATTTAATGTGCGTTATTGAACCTTTGTCTCTTTAATGGTTTAGTTATTTTCTCTTGAATTTTTCCTTCCTTTTTTGTACACTTTTACCGCTTTTCCTCGTCTATAGAGGCGACCGATTCCCGTGTGCCTGAGGAGCGGCAGTACTCCCGATAACCTGTTGCATCATAACGATATATGTCAATTTCCGTCCATAATTTAACGAAGTATTACGGTCGCGAAAAAGCGGTCGCGGATATTTCGTTCGAAGTCAAAACCGGTGAAATTTTGGGATTCCTCGGTCCCAACGGCGCGGGCAAAACCACCACGATGAAGATCGTAACGTGCTACATGCCGCCAAGCTCAGGAACGGTGGAGGTGGACGGCTATAATATTTTCGACCGCTCGATGGAGGTGCGCCGCAAGATCGGCTACCTGCCGGAAAACAATCCTCTCTATTTGGATATGAACGTGGTTGAATACCTCGACTACGCCGCGCGCCTGCACGGGATGAACAGCGAGGCTATCTCCCAACGGCTCAAACTGATGGTGGACGTCTGCGGCTTGGGAAGCGTGCGCCATAAAGACATTGGCGAGCTTTCCAAAGGCTACCGCCAGCGCGTCGGTC